>PMWR01000081.1 GCA_003166055.1 Acidobacteriaceae bacterium | reverse complement strand
CAGTTCATTCAGTCTGTCGATAAAATTCCATCGGATCAGGCCATCGACCGCGCATTGAAATCAAGCTTTCTCACCACTGAAGGCTCGCCGTTTCACGCCGTGCTTCAGATCAGCCAACCGGGAGACGCAGGTTCGCCGTGCACGGGAACCATCGAAGTCTACTGGGCTGGTCCCTCCCGTTATCGCGTCAATGTCGCGTCGAAGACCTTCAGCCAAACCCGCATTGTCAACGGGACTGATGTCGAAGAGCGCAACATTGGTGACTTTTACCCCGCATGGATACGCAACTATGAACTGGCAATCCTGGATCCGTTGCCAATGGCCCATGACTTCGTCGGGCGCAACGCTCCGGTCATGTTAGGACAGAACATATCGCAAAGCTGCGTGAACCGCGATGATCGCACGAATGGAATTACCGACCAGACGACCTGGGCGCAGATCTGCTTTCAAGGCCAAGAGCCCCGGATCAAGTATGCAATGGACTTCACATACTTCATGGAGTTTGGCGACTACAAGTCATTTGGCAAAAAGCTTGTTGCCAGGTCGTACACCACTTATACCGATGGCAACGAAAAGGTCATAGGCCAGTTGAAAGAGCTGGAGCCCCTCAACAGCAACGATGACAACCTGTTTCAAGTTTCGAATCCTACGCCTGTCACCCAGCAAATCCAGACTGTCTTTGTCTCCATGGCCGCCAATCAATCGCTGCTTGAAAACGTACCCACCATTGATTGGCCGCCGGTTCATGAGGGGAAAACCGAAGGAAACATGATTGTGCATGTGATTACGGACCGCACGGGCCAGGTGCGCGAGGCGTATAAACACAATTCAGACAATGCGGGTACTGAAGCTTTTGGTACGCAGCAAGCGTTGAAATACAAATTCAAGCCTTTGATGGTGAATGGCGTTGCGGTGCAGATGGAAACTCCGCTGGTTCTCCATTTTTCCACGAAGATTGGCGATCCTATTCCTGTGCTAACCGGGGGCGATATTAAGAAATATGCGCCTGGGTGCGGCTACAACCCAGTTCTTCCTAAAGGTCTTCTGCCAAGCGGAACAACCTTCAAAATTCGCGTCTCTGTGAATGAGCGTGGCGAGGATACTGGGGAGACCTTTCCACAGGACATTCCGTGGTCCGTGGTCCAGCGGGCGCATATCGATCCGAGGAGTTGTCATTTCAAGCCGTACCTCATCAACGGCCAGCCGTGGTATCACCACATCGACTTTGTCTTCACCGCTCCGTAGCTGACCCGAGGATTGCGGATATTTCTCACAGTTTTGCTTCCGTCGTTTATCGATTCCGTCCTGACTTAGAAGTAAAATCCTGTTCAGGCGCGCATCACTTCTCTGTGGCCAGCTTTCCCGGTCTGTAGACGTCGATTTCAGCATCGGCCCGTTTCATCTTCAGCTTATCCACGCCCCTCTTTCCAGCCTCCGCCCAAGCCTTCCGCAGCCACTCCGGCGCGGACTTAACGGTCTCCAGATAATCCTGCACGCTGAGGATTACGACCGACGGTTCTCCACGGCGATCCACGACGAACCGCTCCTTTTTGCGCACGGCGCGGTCCATGAGTTGACCGAACTGGGTGCGCGCGATATGCGCATCGATTCTGCGGTTCATCGCTTCCTCTTTCTCAATGCATCAATCAATGCATTGATTGNNCAGGGCAAACGCATCTAATTTTGGACTCCGAGTAGTCGGAGCAGATATTCGTGGTCCCAAGCAGCCTGCAGCCGTTTGCCGTGGATGCCCAATTTGCAGGTTTTGTCCTGTTGGAGCATGTTGAGGGCGATGCGCGTGAGGATGGAATAGTTCTGGGCGGCGTGCCCGGCGCGTTTGCGGCTGAGGTCCTCGCCGAAGCCGACATCGAGCACCCAGTGCAATTTGTTTTCAATGCCCCAGTGCTGGCGGATGACGGCGTTCAACCGCGCGGCATCGGGCTTGAGACTGGTGATGTAGTAACGGACTTCGCGTTCACTGGCGCCGGTCGCCTTGTGATAACGCTCGGCCTGGATGCGCACCAACCCTTGTAATGAGGCCCATTGTCCGGGCGCATCCAATAAGCTCAGATCTCCGAGCACCGAGCAGGTGCGGCGTTCTACGCGGCCATGCCCGCAGTCGATTTGCTCATCAACGCTATCGGCGGCAAGCATTTGAAACGAGTCCTTGATGTCGGCCAGCAGGGAAGGCTGATTTTCCTTCACCGCCAGCACGTAGTCGGCCCGTTGCGCGACGATCTGGCTGGCAATGGACTTCTGGCAGCCGATGGCATCGATGGTCACCACCGCTCCGCTCAGTTCCAGGGCTTTGAGCAGCTTGGGGATTGCCGTAATCTCGTTGGACTTGTCGTCGACCTTGCGCTGGGCAAGCACCAGGTTGTTGGAGTTGGCCCAGGCTGAAACCATGTGCACCAGCGCCTTGCCTGCCGTGGTCCGTGTCCCACGCAATGTCTTGCCATCGATGGCCACCACCTCGCCGACGGTCAGACGAGCAATCGAGCCAACCCACGCTGCAAAGCTTTCTTCCAACGCCTCGGTGGCCAGAGCCGCAAAGACACGGTTGAACGTGTCATGAGACGGAATCCCGCCCGGCAGGCGCAGAAAACTGTTCAGCCACTCGCGCTTCGCCTTGCCATAGTTCTCGATCTCGTTCCAACCGTTTGCGCCGCTCAGAATCGCCGCAATTGCGATCAAGAGAATCTCTTCCAGAAGATGCTCTCGCGTTCGCTCCACCCGCGGGTCCTTCAACTCAGAAAAGTACTTCAGGGGATTTTCCATATCCCCATCTCACTTCTACATAGCCGCGCGGCATATAGCGATTAAGATGCGTTTGCCCTGATTACGCCATTACTTTAGTACTGTATTCAGAGTGCCTCATGATCCAAATGCCCCCGATGGTTCGTGCTGGTCCTGGGAGGGTTGGGACGAAACAGGCGCGAGTTTTGCCCCGATCCACAGGGTCCACAGGAGCCTTTTCGTTGACGTGGGGGCTATTTTTCAGTATTCTAAAGTCCTTGCGCGGTGTTGCGCCTGGGGTCTCGGTGTGCTCACCCGGACCTATCTGAAGGAGTCCCCGGCCAGGTTTCTGGCGGGCTCCAGCGGAGCAGGCCACCGGCTGCGGGACTCGGGAGAACGAGGTCCGGCGCAGCCAGGGTTCCGATGTGAACCAACTCCCGCAGCTTCTCACCCGAACAGATTTGTTTGGCAGTGGGTAGATTTTAGGCCCGTGCGCGTTTGGCATGGGCGGATGCGGTTTGTGCTTTCGCGTCCGAACCGATTGGCATGAAACGCGAATCGGCGAAGGATGGGGCACCCAGAGATTTTTTCGAGGGAAGAATAGAGATGTCGACGTTTATTCCGAGCGGCAAGGATATTAGCCGCAAATGGTATGTGGTGGATGCGAGCGGCCAGACGCTGGGCCGGCTGGCCACCAAGGCTGCCAGTGTGCTGAGCGGCAAGCTGAATCCGCAATACGTGCCTTACATCGACATGGGCGACCATGTGATCGTGATCAACGCGGAGAAGATCCGGTTGACGGGGCTGAAGGACCAGAAGAAGCTGTACCGGCGCTACACGGGCTTTCCGGGCGGGCTGCGCGAGGAGTCGTTTACGCGGCTGATCAATCGCAAGCCGGAGATGGTTTTGGAACAGGCCATCAAGGGCATGCTGCCCAAGAGCAAGATGGGCCGGCAAATGGCAACCAAGTTGAAGGTGTACCGCGGCGACAAGCACCCCCACGGGGCGCAGATGCCGGTAGCGCTGTAAGGCAGCTTTTAGCTGCTGGCTTCTCGCTTCCAGCTTTTTCTTCCTGGAACGAAGAGGCGAATGAAAATCAAGAGTGCCCGACGGGGCTGGGACAAGCTAGCCGCTAGAGGCTAGAAGCTAGGAGCTTACGAAGTATGGCAGATCTGGTGCAGTATTACGGGACGGGGCGGCGCAAGAGTGCGATCGCGCGCGTGTTTCTGCGTCCCGGCACGGGCGA
>PMWR01000189.1 GCA_003166055.1 Acidobacteriaceae bacterium | reverse complement strand
ATGGTCAAGGGCACCTTCAGCATGTACAAAGACAAGCATGCGCTGAAGCTGCTGAACGAATCCGCGCCGCATGGATCGGCCACGCTCGTTCAGATCGCCAAGCCCGAGCACGCGCTTGAGGAGACCAACGCATGAGCGCAGAGGTGCTGAAGTACAGCCGCGAGCAGATCGAAACTATGGAGGTCGCTCCGGGATTCAAGCACGAGAATCTGGAGGGCTGGATTCCTGAGTTTGCAAGCGACCACGATGTGCATGAGGCTCTTGAAAAGGCCTTCGATTATCGTGGCGATGTGACGCTTACGCTGAAGAGCGGCGAGCGCATTGAAGCCTACATCTTCAACCGTTCGACCGGCGCAACGCTGGCGGAATCGTGGGTGCAGTACTTCACGCCCAAGGCGCCCGAGAAGCGCAAGGTGAGCTACGCGGAGATTGCGCGGCTTGAGTTTACGGGCAAGGATCGCGCGGCCGGCAAGCACTGGGAAGACTGGGTGCAGAAGTACAACGAGCGCAAGGCCGCCGGCGAAAAGGGAATCGCGCTGGTTCCGGAAGCGCTGGACTGAGTAGAACCCGGCAGGTTCTTCGGATCTGCGCTTGGCCGTACGAGGGGATTTGGCAGGATGGGCTGAAGAAATGCCTTCAATGCCAGGGTGATGAAGCCCGGGGGCCTCGCTTTTGAGAAATGGGAATGCACGATCCCAGACAAAGATTCACCCCAGCAACTGAGTCTTCATCCCCTGCTTGGCAATCGCCGCAACCGCCTTCTTGTCGAACGAGACAAACGTCTCGCCGCCCAGCCAGCGCCCTTCGTACACAATCACGCCATCGGCAAAATCCGCGCCAGCCGCCAGAACAGCGAGACCAGCCTCAACTGTTGCGTTATCCAATACAACATTCTTGATCCCGCATAGCTTCTGAATCGCCCCGGCCGTTTCGGTCCTGGTGAACTTGTAGCTTCGGCGGAGTACCCAAACCAGCTCGCAAAGCGCGTGACGGCTGATGATGACGGCTTCGGCTTGAGTGACCGCAGTCGCCGCGATCCGCCTCTGACGCGGATCGTCATCCACCGCCAATCGCACCAGCAGGTTGGTGTCGGCGATGATCCTCATCTCTCAAGTCCTGCCATACCAGCCTCCGCTGCTGCGTGGCCAATCGCCTCATTGATCTCTTCAATGGTCAGGCGTAGGTTCGTCTTACCTGCCAGGCAGCCGATGAAGTCGTCCCAGGAACCGGTTGGCCGTGCAGCGCCGATCTCTCCCCGCCCTCCCGGCAGCAGCGTGAGGTCGATTTTGTCGCCCGGCTTGACTCCGAAATGCCGCAAATATTCCTTCCGAAGCGTCACCTGGCCCCGCGCCGTTACTGTGAGAACCGGCATAGTCACCTCTCTTTTTTCAGTCGCTGAAACAATTGTAATGCAACTTCGCATTACAATCTGGAATCAGTTCAAGACATTGGTGTCCGCGACCATCTTCATCGCTGAACGCCTCTCAGGAACTCTTCGACGACGGCTTGGCCGATAGCCTCGTCCAACTCTTCAATCGTCAGCTTTGTGCCATTGGTCTTGCCCTTCAGGCATCCGGCAAAATCGCTGATGCTGCCCTTCTTCCGCACCGCGCGGCCCCGGAACTCGCCACCCGGCAAGAGCTCGATCTCCAATTTCTCGCCGGGTCTTATCCCAACGTGCTGGAAGATTTCCTTCCGGAGAGTCACCTGTCCCCGCGACGTTGTGCTCACGATAGCCATTTGATTGTCCTTCCTTTCCGATTGTAATGCAGTTTTGCATTATGTGGCTGGCTTTCGTCCGCACTATTGGATCGGAGCTGGCCGACACGACCCTGAAGTTTAAGATGGTGTTAGAGATTCGAGGCTATGAAAGTCTTTTTGACAGGCGCAACCGGATTTGTGGGCCATCATGTGGCGCGATCGCTGGCCGCTGAAGGAGCCGATCTCCGGCTTCTGGTACGCAAAACAAGCAATTTGAAGAATCTTGAAGGCATTCGCGGCGAGACGGTTGTTGGCGATCTTGCGGAGCCGGAGACGCTGCGTTCGGCGATTGAGGGTTGCGATGCGGTGGTCCATGTCGCGGCCGATTACCGGCTGTGGATTCCCGATCCTGCGGGNNGGAGGCGGGCGTGCCGCGGTTTGTCTATACCTCAAGCGTGGCAACGATGCATTTTCGCACCGACGGGCTGGTCATCAATGAGGACACTCCGGTCTCACTCAAGGATATGGTTGGCCATTACAAGCGATCAAAGTTCATGGCCGAGCAGGAAGCGATCAAGGCGGCAAAGGATGGACAGAAGGTCATTATTCTGAACCCTACAACGCCAATTGGGCCGAATGACGCGAAGCCCACGCCGACGGGGCGCATCTTTGTGGACTTTCTCAACGGCAAGTTTCCCGCGTACATGGACACGGGGCTGAACCTGGTGGATGTGACCGAAGTTGCTCGCACACATGTTTCCGCGCTCACGCTGGGTCAGCCGGGACACAGGTACATTCTGGGCGGGGAGAATCTGACGCTGAAGCAGATTCTCGACAAGATGTCGGCCATTACCGGGATACCGTCGCCGACGGTAAAGATTCCGTTTGCGGTTGCGGCGACGTATGCGTTTTTTGAGGAGTGGATCACGGGGCGGATTCGCGGCAAGGAGCCGCGAGCGACGCTTGAAGAGGTGCGAATGGGGCGCAAGAAGATGTATGCCTCGAGTGCGCACGCGCAGCAGGAACTCGACTTCAGGATTGTGCCGGTGTATCCGGCGATGCGGGCGGCGATTGAGTGGTTTCGGGCAAACGGGTATGCGCCGTGAGCCGGGTCGCGATCATTGCAGCGATGGCTGGAGAACTGAAGCCTTTGGTGCGGGGATGGGTGCACGAGCGGCGCGACCGGGTGGATCTGTGGCGCTGGAAGTTCGATGAAGGGGAGTGGGTGGCGGCGTGCGCTGGAGCCGGCGTGGATGCTGCGACGCGGGCGTTTGCGGCGGTCGAGAAGGATGGCGCTCCGGATATGGTGATTTCGGTTGGCTGGGCGGGGGCGTTGACTGAAGAGCTGAAAGCTGGACGGGTTTATGGGGTCTCTGGGGTGATTGATTTACGGACGGGAGAGCGGTTCCGGCCAGCCGTCTGGAATGATGAGCGGTGGCTGGTGACGAGTCCCATTGTTGCCGACGAGGCGGAGAAGCAGCGGTTGGCGGTGGCTTACGGGGCTCACCTGGTGGATATGGAGGCTTCGGCGATTGCGCGGCTGGCGGCGATGCGCGGGATTCCGTTCTATTGCATCAAGGGGGTCAGTGACGGGTTTCACGACAAACTACCCGATTTCAATCGGTTTATCCGNNGATGGGCGGTTTGACATGGCTGCTATGGTACTTTTTTCGATTCTGAGGCCTTGGTACTGGCCCTCGCTTGCAAGAATGGGCGAGAATAGCAGGAAGGCTTCCCAGAGCATCAGGGAAGCTGTGCTCGATTTTCTCGATGAAAGGGCATACATCAGAGAGCGCAATGGCTACCCAAATCTCAAACATTGAAAGCCAGCAGGACGAAGTGAGCGACGCGGCGAAGATTCCCGCTGCAATTCCCGCCACCATGCAGGCTGCCGTCTATCGCGGCGTGAACGATATGCGTGTGGAGACCGTGCCTGTGCCGAAGATCGGACCGGGTGAGCTGCTGGTGAAGGTGGCCACATGCGGGGTCTGCGGGACCGATCTCAAAAAGATTCACACCGGGTCGCACTCTGCGCCGCGCATCTTTGGCCATGAGATGGCGGGGACCATCGTGGAAGTGGGCGATGGCGTGGAGAGCTATGCCGTGGGCGAGCGGGTGATGGTGTTTCATCATGTGCCGTGCGGCGATTGCTATTACTGCCGGAAACAGACGCCTGCCCAATGTCCGCTCTACAAGAAGGTGGGCGTGACTGCCGGATTCGAGCCGTCGGGCGGCGGCTTTTCGGAGTACATACGGGTGATGGGCTTTGTGGTCGCGAATCGCGGCGTGGTGCGGATTCCCGACGATGTGCCGTTTGAGCAGGCTGCGTTTGTGGAGCCGGTGAACACGGTTCTGAAGGGCGTGAAGCTGTTGAACCTTGCGGCGGACGATACGGTGCTGGTGATCGGGCAGGGACCGATCGGGCTGATGTGGGCGGCGTTGTCGCGGCGCACGGGGGCGCGGGTCTTAACGTCGGACCTTTATCCGGAACGCCATGCCATTGCGGCAAAGTTCGGATTGAAGGACCCGATCCATGCGGGAAACGAAAATGTGGTTGAACGCGTGTTGCAGGAGACCGATAATCGCGGGGCGGACGCTGTGGTGATTGCTGTTGGGGGCAACGCGCTTATCCAGACGGCGATGGCCGCGGTGCGGCCGGGCGGGAAGGTGATGCTGTTTGCGCAGACCCAGCACGGCGAGGCGACGTTCGATCCAGGCGCGGTGTGCATGGACGAGAAGACGCTGCTCGGCTCGTATTCGTCTTCGTTCCCGATTCTGGA
>PMWR01000219.1 GCA_003166055.1 Acidobacteriaceae bacterium | reverse complement strand
TGCCTCCTCGTAGGCGCAGGCAATGTCGCGCTCGACAAGGTAAATAGCCTGCTCAAGACCGGGGCCCCCGGCGACAGGCCTTCGTCGCCGGGGTGGAAGACCGGCCTTCAACTCCGCGTGGTCGCCCCAAGCGCGCGCCGTGAAATCCAGCAGTTAGCCCGCGAAGGCAAACTCGAATGGCTCCAGCGCGCTTTTGAACCCTCCGACCTCGACGGCAACACCCTCGTCATCGCAGCCACCGATGTCCCTGAAGTGAACGCCACTGTTTATCGCGAATCCGTGCGTCGCGGCATTCTCGCCAACAGCGTCGACGACATCCCCAACTGCGATTTCTTCTTCGGCTCCGTCGTCAGCCGCGGCAATCTCCAGATCGCCATCTCCACCGCCGGCGAAAGCCCCGCCGTCGCCCAGCGTCTCCGCCGCGAAATCGACGAGCAGCTCCCCGGCGACCTCGGCCCCTGGCTTGAAAACCTCGGCACGCTCCGCCGCGAGATCCTCGCCATCCATCCTCGCAGCGAGGCCCGCAGACTGCTTCTCCATCAGCTAGCCCATCGCGCGCTCTGCGAGTCCGCCACCTGCCCCTCAAGACAGCTCGCTCAATTCGGTAAACCCACATCTATACAAAAGGCTGTCATCCTGAGCGACCGAAGCACAGCGAAGGGAGTCGAAGGACCTGCGTTTGCTTCCGCCGGCCACGTCTATCTCGTCGGCGCCGGCCCCGGCGATCCCGATCTGCTCACCGTCAAAGCCCTGCGCCTCCTCCAATCCGCCCACGCCATCCTCCACGACGACCTCGTTCCGCAGGCCATCCTCTCGCTCGCCTCACCCCACGCCGAGATCGTCAACGTCGGCAAGCGATGCGGTACAAAGACCATTACCCAGGACGAAATCAACGCGCTCATGATCGACCACGCGCATGCCGGCCAGAGCGTCGTCCGCCTCAAATCCGGCGACCCGCTAATCTTCGGCCGTGCCGCTGAGGAGATGTCCGCGCTCGCTGCGGCTGACGTTCACTACGAAGTGGTCCCCGGCATCACCGCCGCGTTCGCCGCCGCCGCCGCCATCGGCTGCTCCCTCACCGATCGCAACAGCGCCTCCAATGTGATTTTCTCCACCGGTCATCACGCCAGTTCGCATAACCAGTCGCCCCTGCCTGAACTCGAAGACGCCACCCGCGTCGTCTACATGCCCGGCCGCGACCTCCATCTGCTCGCCCAGGAATGGCTCCAGCAAGGCCTGCCGCCCGACTTTCCCTGCGCCGTCGTCTCCCGCGCCGCGCAGCCCGGCCAGACAGTGCGATGTACCACCCTCGCCGCCCTCGGCGACGCCGCACCCACGGCCGCCCCAAGCCTGTTGATCGCCGGCTGGGCCGTCCGTGACATCGCTGCCACGCACCAGGAAGCAGCGGACGGCGTTTCAGTCACAGCCTGAAGTTCAAAACAACTCAACGGAGCAACCCCATGTCTGAATCCACCGCCGCCCCGCCCCGGCGCGGCCTCTCACTCGATGTCTACGCCGTCACACTCGCGCTTGCTCTCGCCCTTCTCGTGCGCCTCAACCTGATTCCACCCATTAAGTGGTAAGTCCCGCCGGTCTTGCTTCACGCACTCGAAATAAGTAAGGAGACATCCATGGCCACTGCCGTCACCACTGCCACACTCGCGCCCTCATCCGGCCTCGCACGCCGCGTCGTTGAACTCATCCCCGGCCTGCTTCTGCTGGCCGCCGTCGGCTACGCCGGAAAGTTCATCGAGCAATCCATCGCCGCCTACACCAAGTCCCACCACATCACCTTCCCCAACATCGAATACGTTCTCTGGGCCATCGTCATCGGCCTCATCATCGCCAACACTACCGGTATCCCGCGCATCTTTCAACCCGGCGTAGCCACTTACGAGTTCTGGCTCAAAGCCGGGATCGTCCTGCTCGGCTCGCGCTTCCTTCTCGGCGATGTTCTTCATCTCGGCGGCATTTCGCTCCTGCTCGTCGCCTTCGCCATCACCCTGTCCTTCACGTTTATGCACTTCATTGGCCGCGCGTTCAAGCTCAAGCCCAAACTCACATCGCTGCTGGCCATCGGCTCATCCATATGCGGTGTCTCCGCCATCATCGCCGCCAAGCCCGCCATCGATGCCGACGATGAAGACGCCTCCTACGCCATCGCCGCTATTCTCGCGCTGGGCGCCATCTCGCTCTTCACATTCCCGCTCATCGGCCACTCGTTGCACCTCAGCGACAAGGCCTATGGCCTCTGGGCCGGTCTCGCCGTCGACAACACCGCTGAAGCTACCGCCGCCGGCGCGCTCTACTCTGACGCTGCAGGCAAGGTCGCCGTCCTCGCCAAGACCAGCCGCAACGCCCTCATCGGCTTCGTCGTGCTTGGCTACGCGCTCTATTGGTCGTCGCGCGGTGAGGCCCGGGCGATCGGAAACAAGGCCGCATTCCTGTGGCGCAAATTCCCCAAATTTGTCCTGGGATTCCTACTGATTTCCCTGCTTGCCACCGTCGGCTTTTTCGCCAAGCCGCAACTGGCCAGCCTTGCCAACCTATCCCGATGGGCCTTCCTGCTCACTTTCGCCGGAGTCGGCCTGCGCACCAGCCTGCGCGAGCTAGGCAAACAGGGCTGGCGCCCTTTCGTTGTCGGAGCCATCGGCGAAGTTTTCATAGCCCTGGTTACGCTGGGCCTGGTCTACGGCGCAGATCACTTTCTTCATCTATAGAGCTGATTTTTACCTTTAGCAATTTAGATCCTTCTGCGGTTGGTGGCAGCGCGCCTGACGCTGCTGAAGGTGGTTGTCGCCATCCGTCACCTCATCGCCATGAGAGCACTACGCCCAACGTGGTGCTCTTCTTGTTCAATATCCGCGTGATTGCCGGAAGTGAGCCGCGGCTAGGGAATGGCGACTGTCGGGTTATTGTTGGCTCGCAAGCGGCGCCAGAGTTTTGCCGGCCAGTTCTTGTCCATGCATGGCCGCTCCACAAGCACGAAGAGGAGCAAGCCGAGGGCGAGCACAGCAGGGATCGAGGCGGCATAGGCGATCGATGTGCGCTCCCATGCGGGCACCCCCGGGGATGCAAGCAGCCGGTGAAAGACAAATCCGACTGCGGTGATGGCCAGGTTGTGTGTCAGATAAATGCTGTAGCACATGCCGCCCAGGATACTGACCCAGGTTAGGCGAAAGAATCTGGGGAACACCACGCCCTTGAACGCGCCGACATAGGCCATCAACGCCGCTACTGGCAGAAGGACATGCACTTTGCTCCCCTGGGCTGCGAAGATCCACCACCAGCAAACGGCTGAGAGGGCGTCCCAGACCCAATGGCGTGGAATTCGATTCCAATTGGTGAGATACAAGTCGCACAGCAGGAAACCGCTAAAGAAGTACTGAGCGAAATTGAGGATTGAGAGGTCCGCTCTGGAATTGTAATCGGTACCTAGAAAGTGGACCTGCAAAATGCCGGCCGCGAGAATGAAGGCCAGGCCGATGAGCCTCCTGAGCCATGGCGGACGCAGCGTGAAATAGCTCCAGGCAAAAAGCGGCGCCAGGCAATAGAACTGAATCTCCACTTCCAGCGACCAGGCAGGCGGATAAATGGAACTCATAGAGCCGAAGATCATGCTGTGCAGATAGAAGAGGCTGGCAAATCCATGGGATAGGACATCATGCACGGGCTTGTGCATCACCAGAAGCAGCAGCAGCATCCGGAGAGACATCGCAAGGACGTAAGGGGGTTCAAGCCGTGTCACCCTCCGCAGGAAGTACTGTTTCAAGCGCACTGCCTTCCGGCCAACCAGAAGGTGAGCCGCAAACGGCAATCCCAGGATGAAACCACTGATCAGAAAGAAAAGTTCGACGCCGCGCCCGCCATGCTGGACCAGGCACCAGATCGGATCCGACGCCACCTCTTGACCAAGGTGGAGCGCAATCTGGATCGGGACGTGATAAAGCACCACCGACAGGATGGCGACGAAGCGCAGGCCGTCGATCTCCGGAATATAGTTGCCGGAGGTGGTGATTCTGCGCAGAGAAAGCGCGGAAAACAACGAAGGCCTGGCGGCATCTGTGTCCGGCACTACGGATCTCCTCGGTTGTTTACTGCATTGTTACCACCGGGGTAACTCCTGAACCTCGGCCGGCAAGCGAGAGGTGGACCTCGTTCCCCCTTATCCCGGCAACTCTTGCAGCATGCGGTCTGCAGTCTAGTGTAAGCCGGAATATTCTATTTCGGCATCGGCCCCAGGGAATTTAGCCCTCCTGAAGCAGATTGCAAGACCAAGGGCACCCTGATGCGGAAACATTCAGCGTTTGCGGCAGCAGGCCACTCATGTTTGCATGTTAGATAATATAATCCGTCGCATGGTGAAGCTGATTGAACGGCCATCCCCGGGAACCAGAAACTCCGAAGATGGTTACCGCGCCGACATCGACGGTCTGCGTGCTGTCGCCGTTCTTTCAGTGCTATTCTTCCATGCTGGTTTCAGCGGGTTCCAGGGTGGATTCACTGGGGTCGACGTCTTCTTTGTCATCTCGGGGTTTCTCATCGGCGGACACGTTTATGATGAAGAACGATCGGGACGATTTACATTTATTGCGTTTTATCGGCGCCGGGCTAAGCGGATCCTTCCTGCCCTTTATGTCGTTGTTAGCGTGGTGATGGTTCTGGGAGGTTTGCTTCTATCGCCTCTCGAACTACGAAGCGCAGCCAATGAAGGCGTTGCAACACTGCTTTCGGGATCGAACTTCTTCTACTGGAAGACAACGAACTACTTCGCGGTTGCCTCCAATCAGCGCACACTGCTCATGACCTGGTCTCTCGGGGTCGAGGAACAGTTCTATCTTGTGGTTCCCTTGCTGATGGTCTTCTTGCTGCGGGTCAAGGTGCGCCTTGTTCCTGTCCTCGCGGTGCTCAGTACACTTTCATTTTGCATCGCTTGCTACCAGGTGGCACACGCACGTGCAGCGGCATTTTATCTGCTGCCAGGACGTGGCTGGGAGCTTTTCGGCGGTGTCCTTCTGGCCCTGATAACAACCTCGGCACGGAGAACGGCGCCCTTAAGCAAGGGCGCCCAGAATGTGCTTGGCGGAATTGGCCTTCTTCTCGTGCTTTTGTCCATAGTCTGGCTCCCAAATGCTCTGCCGTTTCCGGGAATCGGTGCACTCCCATCGGTGTTGGGTAGCGCGTTTTTACTGTGCGCTCCAGATGGCTGGAGCAACCGCAGGATACTATCCATCGGCATATTGCGCTATGTTGGACGCATTTCCTACTCGCTTTACCTTTGGCATTGGCCGCTCCTGACGTTCACTCGGATCGTGCTGGGGACGAATCCCACACGACTCCAGGCAACTGCAGTTCTGGCAGTCTCGTTTCTAGCCGCTGCCGCAAGCTATAAATGGATCGAGCAGCCCTTCCGCAGGACGCGAACGCCAGGAGGCCGTTTGCTCTTGCGATACGCGGCAGTGACTACCTGTCTGATCCTCGTCTGCCTCGGAGTAAGGACAACCTTCGGCATGGCGTTCAGGGCGCCCGAACTCGCTCTGGAGGAGAAACTCGACTGGCCCTCCGGCGACCCATGCGTTGTGCACCCCCCGGCGAATCGGCCGAACACATCCGTTCAATGTTTTGAAAACACAGGACGCCCGGCGCTGGCTCTCTGGGGTGACAGTCATGCTGGGTCTTTGGCCCTGGCACTCCGTCAGCAAGCCCACACGGCCGGATACGATTTCATCGAGGCTTCCGAGAGTTCTTGCCCATCTCTGGCAAATACTGGCCTCTACTACCCCGAGAGCCCAGACGAGGCCGAGGACTGCATCGCCTTCAACAACAAAGTTTTAGATAGCTTTGATGCGGATCGAAACATCCAGATAGTGGTGCTCGCCTCATACTGGACAGACCCGCTGGTTGATCCGTATGAACACGATAAAGCGTGGATTGTCACTGGCGCTGAGCCGCGGGGACCCAAGCCTGGTTTCGAAGCCTCTGAGAGATTGCTCTCCGCAAGCCTTCAGTCCACGATTTCTGCGCTGCAAAGTGCCGGGAAGAGGGTTCTCGTGTTTCAAGACGTTCCACTCTTCGCTGAAGACCCTTTTTGGCGCATCCGAACTGTCAATCTATCATTCAGAAAGTCGCTCGCAAATCGACTTCACCCGGGTCAGCCGACCGATCCCGGAGCGGCGGTTGAGATGAATCCATCGGAGGACGTGATCGCAAGGAAGATTGTGGAAGATGCCGCCACATCCACCGGCGCCGGTCTGTTCGACCTCGAGGCTGCGCTATTGGTTTCACCCGCGACCTACCGTTATCGCGACACGCTACACAGCTTTTACTGGGACAACCAGCATCTGACATTTGCCGGCGCGCAAACAGCATTGACGAAACTGACCCTGCCAACACCGCGAACAGAGTGAGTGGAACAATCGATTATTTCGATCTCAGTCGATGTTGGTCCTGCGCTTGCGGGTCCAGGTCCGACTTCGAGATGATTGCTCTGATACGCACACCCGTCAGTGACTCAGCGCCGGCTCACCAAAGTATCATAGATTCTTACCGTTTCATTC
>PMWR01000297.1 GCA_003166055.1 Acidobacteriaceae bacterium | reverse complement strand
GGCCAGCCTACAACAGTTCCTTTCGAACCTCGTGGTGATCGCCCGGTGTTTTGCCGCGACTGCTACCAGGCGCGCAAAGGCAGCGGCGCTGGTGGCGGCGGCAGCTCGCGAGGGCGCGGCCGTTTCTAGAATTCATCGGTCCCGCTGTCCCGGTCGGACAGCGGACCACATTGCTCGTGAGCAAGGCTAAACGGCGTCTGTTCCCACAGCTCCGCACGCTGACAGCCATGCTCGATGGACGATTCCCTGTCTTTTTTCCTTCAAGGATCTTCCTATCAATGAGCTTGAGAGAAAGGCAGCCCCGGGAAAAACCGGCTGCCTTTTACTCTTTTTTGAAGGCTCCTCTTGTCCATGGCTCGTCTGCTTGCTTGCTCTCTTGATTCCCTTGTCCTGGCCCGCCCGTTGAGGGCCCAGAATTGAAATCGTGGCCAAATTGAAACAATGCGGGCGCCGCGCCTCAATTTATACTGGGGGACAGACCTTCATTCCATCCCCCGATAGACTTGCATTCGTGGGCTTTTGGTTACGCGTCAATATCTGAGGACTCATCCCAACTCATGGCCTCCCAATTAACCTTCGCTGGTTTCGCATGGAAAAACCTGTGGCGCAGGCGTCTCCGTACTCTGCTGACCCTGGGCGGTATCGGGATGGCGATCGGCGCGTTTGTGGCGCTGGTTGGGTTCTCCCGCTCCTTTGAGCATGAATGGATGCGCCTCTATTCCAGCAGCGGAATTGACATCGCCGTCGTCGATAAGACATTTCTCAACACCTCGGTGGACGCGTCTCTCGAAGGCAGACTCCATGCCGTTCCGGTCGTCTCGCAGGCCAGTCCCATGGTCTTCAACCTCATCGACCTGACGCCGGAAGTCAACGCGCTGGTTTTTGGCTGGCGCGCCGACTCCTTCGAGTTCGATGCCCTCACCTTTACTTCCGGCCGCCGCTTTGAAAATGGCAAGCCTGAAGTCCTGTTGGGCGACGCCCTTGCGGGGAGCATGCACAAGGCGGTCGGCGACAAGATCGAGATTCAAGGCTCAACGTTTACGGTTGTCGGCATCTATCACGGAGGAACCGCGCTCGAAGCCGGTGCCGTCATCATGCCCATCGATCAGTTGCAGCAGCTCTCAAGCCTTCAAGGCAAGGTCTCCGGATTCCATGTCCGCCTTCGCCCTGCTCCACCCGGCGAACCGGAGGCTGCATATCTGAAGCGCGCCCAAAAGGAAATCGAAGCCGCCTTGCCCGGCTTGAACGCCCAACTCGCCTCCGAGCGCGCCAGCAACAACCAGTTCGTTACCCTGGCCCATGCGGTGGCGTGGGGCACATCCTCCATTGCTCTGCTGATGGGCATTCTGGGCATCGCCAACACCATGGCCATGTCGGTCTTTGAACGCACCCGCGAGATCGGCATCTTGCGCGCCCTGGGCTGGAAGAGTTGGAGCGTCCTGATGCTGATCCAGTTGGAAGCGATGGTCCTCGGCTTTGGCGGAGGCATTTTAGGCATCGGCTTCGGATGGGCCGGCCTGCGCTTGTTATCCACCTTCCCGCAAACGGCCGGCATCGTCTCGGCGTCCATCGATCCGCTCCATCTGCTTGAGGCCCTCGGCATCTCCGTGCTCTCCGGTCTGGCTGCAGGCGCCCTGCCCGCTTGGCGCGGCGCGCACCTCTCGCCCGTCGAGGCCCTCCGCCATGACTAAACCGCTCCTGGAAGTACGCGACCTGAAGAAAAGCTACGACGATGGGCGCATCGAAGCCCTTCGCGGCGTCAGTCTCTCCATTACCGCTGGAGAATACGTCGCCATCAGCGGTCCCAGCGGCAGCGGCAAGTCCACCCTCCTCCAGTTGCTCGGCGGCCTCGACTCCCCCACCAGCGGCCAGGTCCTCTTTCAGGATGCCCTGCTCGGAACCCATATCGACCTCGACAGCTACCGCTCCCGCCACATCGGCTTCGTCTTCCAGGCGTTCTATCTCTTGCCCACCCTCAGCGCCCTTGAGAATGTCCAGGTGCCCATGCTCGCCGGCGGACTGCCCACCCACCACCGGGTCGAGCGCGCCCAGGCGCTCCTGTCCGAAATGGGTCTCGATCACCGTCTCCACAGTTACCCCAACGAGCTTTCGGCAGGCGAGCGCCAGCGCGTAGCCATTGCGCGTGCACTGGCCAATGCCCCTGAAATCCTGCTCGCCGATGAGCCCACCGGCAATCTGGACAGCGTAAACTCCGCGCGTATCATGGAGATGCTTACCGGGATCCAGAAAAAGCGCGGCATGACCCTGATCGTCATCACTCACGAGAACGAGATTGCCCAGGCCGCTCCAAGGCACATTCGCATCCGGGACGGCAGGATCGCGCTATGAGATTTCCGGCCCGCTCCATGAAACTCCCGTTACTGGCGCTGGCTGCGATCCTCTCTCTCGCCATCCCGGCCGCCGCATCGGATGCCTCCGCGGTAGTCGCGGCTTCGCGCCAGCGCGTCCAGGCAGCTGACTTCCGGGCCAGCGGACACCTTGTCCGCGTCGACGCAGACGGCAAACGCTTGAGCGACGGCATTACCGTGAAAGCGCGCTGGTTTCCCGGCGTCCTGCGCGTCATGGTCGAGATTACGTCCCCAGCCGAAGCACGTGCCCATATTCTGCTCGAGATGCACCCCAATGGGCAAAATGTGATCCAAATTGCCCATCCCGGCGACAAGACTCCCTCTATCCTGCCTTTCGACAAGTGGACCGACGGTCCGCTGGGCACGGGTTTCAGCTATGAAGATTTTCTTGAAGCGCAGTACTTCTGGCCCAGCCAAGCCGTGGAAGAGACAAAGTACGGTATGCGCGATTGCGACCTGTTAAAGAGTTTGCCGGGCTCGGCCAACCGAACTCACTACGCCGAGATCAAATCTTGGCTGGACCACAGCATATCCTTTCCTGTATACGTTGAAAAAACACTGAAAGGCACAGGGGCTGTGAAAGAGTTCACCTATTTTGGCCTGCGTCACGACGGCGGCGTATGGTCGGCAAGCCAACTGGAAGTGAAAATGCGCGGCAAGGCCGGTTCCACGCTGCTCATCATCGACCGCGGCAGTCCGAAAGCCAATCTCAGCCTCGGGGACTTTAGCCCCGAACAACTCACCCGTTTCTAGGATGCCCTTCATGTATATCGTTCTCCTGGTTTTTTCGGCCGTCGTAATCGTCATCTCCGCAGGGTTCTTCTACCAGTTGATAGGCTCCCATCGTGATCGGCGTCTCTACGCCGGCCCCGGCCGATGGATCGACATTGGTCGCCGCTACCGCCTCTACCTCGTCGAAAAAGGCGAAGGCGGCCCGACCGTCCTGTTTGAAGCCGGGATTGCGGCCACCAACCTCAACTGGTTCCACATTCAGAACATCGTCTCCCGCTTCAACCACACCGCGTCCTACGATCGCAGCGGCCTCGGCTGGAGCAGCCCTTCCCGCACCGCCCGCACCCCCGGCAACATCGCCGTGGAACTGCACGCCATGCTTCAGCACGCAGGCATCAAGCCCCCATACATCCTGGTGGGACACTCCTTCGGCGGCCTCGTCATGCGCCGCTACGCCCTGCTCTATCCTGAAGATGTCGCCAGTGTGCTACTGGTCGATCCCATGCGCTGCGAAGAATGGCCGCCCATGGACCCGACCAAGCAGCCCCAACTGGATCGCGGCAGGAAGCTCTCCCGCTACGCGGTTCCCATTGCACGCTTCGGCCTCGCCCGCCTGGCCGTGACATCTCTGCTTTGCCGTTCGGGAAGGATCTCTGGCCAACTGGCCGGCGCCGCCGGTGCTGGAGGTCGCCATGTACTGGCCCGCGTTACCGACGAAGTCGGCAAGATGCCTCGGGAGGTCTGGCCCATCGTCGCCGCCCATTGGTCGCGACCCGGCTATTACGTCGGCATGTCCAACCACGTTGAGGCCGTACCGGACACCGTGCGTGAGATGAGGGACGCCGAGCCCATCCGCGGCATCCCGGTGCTGGTGCTCACTCCGGGAAAATCAACGCCGCTCTCCGAAGCGTGCCTCGACCGCATTGGCGACAATGTGCAGCAGGTGATCGCCCCCGCCAGCGCCCACTGGATCCACCTCGACGAGCCCGATCTGGTCATCAACTCCATCCGCGAGATGGTCACCGCGGTCAACTCGGAAGCCGTTGCAGCCGCCGGCTAGAGCATTTTCAACTCCAGACATCAAGTTCAAAAGCTCCCACTTGACCTGGATGGGCGAAAGCGCACGACTTCCCCGGGGTCCCCAACGAAAGGTCCTCGTCGCCGGGGTGGCTTGAGTCGTGCCATAAGCTGTCTCAAATGAGAAATATGGGGGCCTTAGCCCCTGAGGCATCGTTTTCCGGAGGGAGGCGGGGGCTTCAGCCCCCGCATAATACCAACAAACCAACGCGGGCTTTAGCCCCGGGCCATCAGCGTTTCTTCCCCGGCTTCGAAGCAGGCTTCTTCGCCACCGGCTTGCCTGGATTTGCCGGTCGCGCAACCTTCCCCGATTTCGAACCACCCGAGCCAGCCGACTTCCCCTTTGACGGCGCAGGCTTTTTTGCGACAGCCTTTTTCTGGGGAATTTTAGCCCTGGGCTTGACCGGCGCCTTTGCGGGGGCCTTGGCGGGCACTTTCGCAGGAGCTTGAGCCGGTACCTTGACCGTGGCTTTCACCGGCGCCTTGACTAATGGCTTCTTGGCCGCGACCGGCTTGGCCTTGCCTCCCTTGGAAACAACCACAACAGGCGCAGCAGCCTTTTTTGCGGGCACAGGCGTTGCCTTCGCCGCTGCCTTTGCCTCAGGCTTGGCTGTCGCAGAGGGCTTTGATGGTGCCGCGACCTTGGCCGGCGGCGGCGGCTTGGGGGCCGCAGCTTGCATCGGTACCGGTGCAGCCTTAGCCGCCGCAACCGGAACAGCCGCCGGCTGCACCGCCTTCGCGACCGCTGGCGCTGGCTCCTCTTTCGCCGCGACAGTCTTGGGAGCAGCCGCTTTCGAACCGCGCTTCACAGGAACGGGAATCGGCTCCGGCTCCTCTTCCAGTTCATCCTCCGCAGGCTCAATCTCGTCAGCGATCTCGGAATCCAATTCCACCTTGGGAAGACTCAGACCCAGGTCGATCTCGTCCTCGTCGCCCCCGATATCGTCCAGATCAGGCTCCTCGTCCAGAGCGTCTTCCGATTCATCATCGTCGTAGGAGCGCTCCTTCACCTTCGCCTCCGCTCCGCGCTTCGCACGCGGCTTCTTGAACGTCTCCTTCGGGGGCGGTGCGGGTGGCGAGTGCGGCTCAAGGAAGGTGCGAATCTCCTCCGGCGAGGTCGAAGGTTCGTCGATCAGCTTCAAAAACACCTGATGCACAATCTCCTTATAGGAGGCCAACTCGGGAGTGATGCGCAGCTCCTGCATCAGCGCGTGGGGAATGCGCTGCTTCGCCTCGGGCCAGATCTTTAGAAACTGGTCATAGCGACTGCGGACGGCTGCATCCTTGCTTGTAAAGCCAAGCCAGAGAACCGCTTCCGGATCATAGCTCATGAATAGCTTGAAGCTTGTCGAAGGCGTCGCATTTTCCTTCGCCAGCAGTACTTTGGCAAATCCCGCGGCCAGCGAATCCAGGCTGCTCCATTCCTCCACGAAACCCGGACGCAGCAGCAGCTTCTTCAATGCACTCAGGTCCTTGGCCGCAAGTTTGGCAGTCAGCAGTTGCATCTGCGCCGCGGACATATCCGGATGAACCCCTTGCAGCAGCAGTTCGACCGTCAGATCGTGCAATGCCTTCAGCTTCTCTTCGTCCGCCTTGGCTGACGTCCACGCTGCGAACAGAACATTCATCCAGCCCTCGGCCTCGAGCGCCTGCAATACCTTCAGTCCATCTTCTTCGTGCCCAATCTGCTCCAACTCCTCGCTGCGCGCATCGGTGGAGAGGAATTCGATCACACCCTCCGCCTTGGCATTCTCATAGCGGGTGAGGGTTTTGGGGTCGAGTTCCCAACCCAGCCGCGCCTGGTAGCGGGTAGCGCGAATCAGCAGAGTGGGGTTTTCAAGAAAACCATAATTCGAAACCAGCCGGAGCGTCCGCGCTTCAATATCGGCAGCCCCGTTCAGCGGATCCATCAGCAGCCCGAAAGACCCTTCGTTGAGCGAAATCGCCATGGCATTGACGGTAAAATCGCGCCGCCGCAGGTCCTCCTGGATCGATGCCGCGTGAAAAACTCCCCTTCCAGGTTTGGGATATTCAACCCGGTGGGTGCTCACCACATCCACGCGTACCGTACCCGGGAAACACAGGTAAAGGCTCTTTGAGGCTTCGTTTTCTCCCCAGACCTTGCCGCCTAGTTTTTCGCTTATTTTCTTCAACTTAAGAGCATTTCCATGAACCGCTACTTCAAGATCGCGAACGGCGTGTCCGCTGGTCAGGTCGCGCACCGCGTCCCCGGTCAGAAAGAGGATCATTCCCGCCTCGCGGGCTGCTTCGCGTAATTGCCGCAGGGCGTGCTGTTGATCGCCCGAGAGCCGGTTTTCCATGAGATAGATGTAGTCGGGCATTCCGTTCCCTGCTTCCGCCGTGGTTCGCCGCCATAGTTCGTTTCTGCCAAGTGCCTGATGTTGTTACTCTTAGGACAATTACCGCAGAAGGAACAAACCAGTACATTAACACAACTGTCAGCGAAGGTCCAGCGCATGTTGCACCGAAGTTGCGGCTTTTTTCTGCCCCTCTTCCTTCCGCGGACTCCGGCCTGTAACTTGTCTCCTGCTCAGACTAACTTCCAGTCCTTAAGGTCTCAAGACGTGCGACAATCCAGAGCAATGGCCTCCGTCCGCAAACCGGTGATTGTGCGCAAGTTCTCGCGGGACTGGTCGGCTGGCTACGCCCCCGCCAGCTTCGCTCCCGACCCGCCCGGCCAACACTCTGCCGAGCTCGAGATCCTCGATCAATCCGGCAAAGTCCTGCGCATCGCCTGGGACCAGGTCAAGTGGGTCTGCTACGTCCGCGACTTTCCCACCTCATTCAGTGATCAGGCCAATCCCGAGCGGCTCTTGCACAAGCGCTTCTCCATACGCCCCCGCACCGCCGGCCTGTGGCTGCGCATGACCCTCACCGATGGCGAAGAACTGGAGGGCCTGGCCGCCAATGACCGCTCTCTGATTGATGGCGCCGGCCTGCTCCTAACCCCGCCCGACACCCGCTCCAACACCCAGCGCATCTACGTCCCCCGCCAGGCCATCCAGACCCTCGAAGTAGTCAGCCTGATTGGTGCGCCCAGCCGCAAGCG
>PMWR01000443.1 GCA_003166055.1 Acidobacteriaceae bacterium | reverse complement strand
GAGGTTGTGGACCGGCCGGCCTCCGTGGTCAAGGAACTGCTGGAGAACGCTCTCGATGCCGGCGCCAATCGTATCCGCATTGAAGTTGAGGCCGGTGGCCGCCGACTTATTCGTGTCAGCGACGACGGACAAGGCATGAGCCGCGACGACGCGCTGCTGGCCTTCGAGCGCCACGCCACCTCGAAGCTGCGCACCGCGGACGACCTGCTCTCCATCGCGACCCTCGGCTTTCGCGGCGAAGCGCTGCCGTCCATCGCATCCGTAGCCCGCGTGACCCTCGAGACGGCGACCGGCGAGGAAGCAACAGGCACTCGCATGGAAATCGCCGCCGGCAAGATTCACCATGTTGACGACGCCGCTTTGCCCCGCGGAACCACCATCGCCGTCGCCGACCTGTTCTTCAATACACCGGCACGCCGCAAGTTTCTTCGTGCCGAATCCACCGAGTTGGCCCACGTGACCGCGTTGGTCACTCACTATGCCCTGGCCCATCCGGAAAAGCACTTTGAACTGCTCTCGGCTTCGCATACCCTGGTCTCCGCTCCGCCGGTTACCCGCACTGCGGAGCGGATCTACCAGATATTCGGCAAGGACACGCTGGCCCAATTGCTGCCTGTCGCCGCCGAGACTCCGCTTGAGCGCGCCGGCCTGCCCGAGCCGCCGCCCTGGAAAAAGGACCCGAACGAACCGGTTCGCAATCCGGGGGCTTTGCGGCTGACCGGCTTCTACTCCAAGCCTGAACTCCAGAAGCTGAATCGTAATTCCATCTATATCTTTGTCAACAAGCGCCTTATCCGCGACCGCCTGCTGATGCACGCCATCACCGAGGCCTACCGCAACGTGATCCCTCCCACCAGCTTTCCGGTGGTGCTACTCTTCCTTGAAATGCCGCCGGAAGAGGTGGACGTCAACGTCCACCCCGCCAAAACCGAAGTCCGCTTCCGCCAGCAGAGCCATATCCACGACTTTGTGCGCGACAGCCTTCGCTCGGCCTTGATCAACGCTCGCCCCTCCGCCGCATTTCTGAATGCCCTTGACGCATCTCCAATCGCCAGTCCCTCGCTGATGCCGCCGGCAATCTCACCGTTGCCGGGGTCTCCGGACTCCAGCGTTATGCAGGCGCCAGCCGACTCCGATCCAGCCGGGCTCCAGTCCATCGCCTCGGAAGCACAGTCTTTTCAATTGACTCCGCGCATTCCACCGCCGATTCCGGGGAAACTGCCCTTCGATGCCCGGAGCTTTAATCCTGGCGAAACCACCATGCAGGCGTGGGGCGAAGCGGCGGCAGCGTTTTTTCAGCCAGGCGCGGTTCCGGCCGCTAACGGATGTTCTTCAAGTCCCTTTGAATCAGCACATGACACCTCCGGCTCGTCCACCGACACAGCTTTGGCCACCACGCTGGTCGAGGCCGAGCAGGCCGCAGCCAATCTGAATCACCTCGGCTCGCTTCGGCCGCTGGCGCAATTGCGCGAGTCGTTCATCCTGGCTTCCGGCGACGACGGCTTATGGATTATCGACCAGCATGTGGCACACGAAAGAATTCTTTTTGAAAGAATTCTTCGCGACCGCCAGGTGGAAAAAGTCCAGCGGCAACGGTTGCTGATGCCCATGCTGGTGGAATTGAAGCCCTGGCAGATGGTGGTGTTCGCGCGCATCGCCGAGGAGCTGGACCGCAACGGTTTCGAGGTAGAACCCTTTGGCCCACATACACTTGCGGTGAAAGCGGCGCCGGTCGGGCTGGAAGGGGCAGGTTTGGAGAGGATGCTCGCCGAGGTCATCGAGCAATCCAGCGCCGATTCTGGAGAACCTGAGCAGAATCAGAATCTTACAGCTCTTCGAACGCGCATTGCAGCCTCGATTGCCTGCCACTCGGCTATCAAGATTAACACCGCCCTTGATCCCCGCCGCATGGAGTGGCTGCTGCTGGAACTGGGCAAAACCGAGCATCCAACCAGTTGCCCGCATGGGCGTCCAATCGCTTTGCTTTATTCATGGAAGGACATCCAGCGAGCCTTCCATCGCATTTAATTCGAATCTGGAATATATTTGAAAGGTGGTTACCCTCCTCCCAGGAGTGAGGGCTAACCCGGCGCCGTTAGTCAAACCCAGGGACAAAGCATCCCGAAGCCACAGTAGTGCAGGTGGCGTGACTCAACGGACGCGACTACATTTTTGAACTGGCCAAAACAGGACGCAGCATCTCTGGTTTTTGCGGTAACGCCAGCCTGGAAGTGAGGTTTTTCTTTGACAGCAGAGCAATTGGAAGCATCGCGCGCCGAGAGAATGCGCCAGAACGGACATGGGGCTCTCACACTGGAAGATGCCCGCACGTGGATTGAAGAGACCGGATTGTGTCTTTTCCTGCCCAGACGGCAGTTTTCGTCTTCCATCGCACCCTCGTTTGTGGAGGCGGTAGCCGGAAAGCGGGACGCGACCCCGGACCCACAATACATTTCCATAGCAGATGAGTTGCTGGTGCGCCTGGAGCTGGATGGCGTGGCTGTGCGGCTTAATTTGCTGGGGCAGCCCGGCGAGCAGCCGGATTTTGTTGTGGCAAGCTGGGTATTGCCCTACGTTTATGCTCTTCGCGGCGACCGCGACTGGCGGCGAAGCCCTCAACTGACCGGTTCGCGCCAGGTTTCGCAACTGGCCGTCCAGGCCTACAAGCAGTTGGAACTGGGCGACACGACTCTCGGCAAACTGACGCATGCGCTGGGCCGGGAAGTAACCGAGGCCGCCGTCTTGCGCGCCATCACCGAACTCTGGCAACAGCTTCGCATCATTCCCACCATCGCGGCTGTCGGCCAACCCGCCCAATGGCAACTGCTGCGCCTTCGTTTTCAAAAGGCGATTGCCGAAGGCGCTTCCACGTCGCAGGTGACGGCGATTTCCGTTCTGGCCTCCATTTATTTGCAGGCGGTTATCGCTGCCAGCATGGAGGAAGTCGAGCTGTTCCTGGCGCCGCTCACCGCCCGGAGCAAGGTGCGCGAAGTGCTTCGCGGCCTGGTAGCCACGCGGCAGGTGCATACCATCTCGATGGGCCACGCACCCCACTTTTACGTTGCCGGCACGCTGCCGGAGTTTGCGGCTCCGCCCTCCCTCTATACCAGTTCGTCCATGCCGGCTTCCGCCTACTTCATGAATTCGGTGGATCATGAGGACGACTTGCAGCAGTATGAAGCGCCGAAGTCCGCCGCGCCTGTCTCGATATCCGTGCCGGAAGCGCGCAAGTCTCCTGAACCCCACGCTCCCCGCACTCCCGCGGCGCGCAAGTCCGCTTCCGACACCAAGCCGGCAGCGACGCGGCCCCACTTCAGCCGTTCCGCCGTGCACTCGCGCGACCGGAAACCCGCGCAATCCTCCGCGAACAGCCGCCCCAGCGCACGTTCCGCCCGGCGCACCAGCTCAGATTCAGCAGCACGGCCCGCGAATGCCAACGGCGCACGCTGGAGCCCGAAGGCCGCCACCGGCACCGGCAACGGCAAGCACAACGGGGCACATACGAATGGAGCAAGCAACGGCGCGCGCACCAATGGAACCTCTTCGCGCCCAGCTTCGCGGCCGGCAAGCGGCGCCCCTGGCGCGCGGCCTGCAAATCCTGCGACGGCGGCGTGGAGCCAGCGTAACGGCCATACCAACGGCTCCAAGCCCGCAGTCAAAGCCGCTGGCAGGCCCAGCAGCGCCTCCTCGCGTCCCAGCAGTGGTTCCCGTAAGGAAACACGCCCAGACGCACGACCCGCTCGCACTACGCGCACACCTGCGTTGACGGCAGGCACCAGGGCGGGCAATAGCAAGCGGTTTGGCTTCACCGCCCGGCCCAAGCCCAAGCAGGAGACGAAGAAGCGCGGATGAGTCTGGAAGAAAGCTCGTTGCGCAGTCTCAGACGGAAAATCATCGTTGCCATCGACGGGCCGGCTGGGGCGGGCAAAAGCACGATCGCCCGCCATCTGGCCGGGTATTTTGGCCTGCTGAATCTTGAAACCGGAGCCATGTACCGCGCTTTCGCCCTGAAGGCGCTGCGGTTGGGCCTGGCACTGGACGATAGCAAAGGCCTCGAAGCCCTCACCACCCAAACCACCATCCGCCTTGAACCTGGCGCGGAGCATAATCGCGTTCTGCTCGACGGCCAGGATGTGACCGATCTGATCCGCAATCAACCTGTCACTGATGCAGCTTCGAAGGTGAGCGTCTTTCCCGCTGTTCGCGCGTGGATGGTCCGCCTGCAACAACAAGTTGGCGCACAGGGCGGAGTGGTGATGGAGGGCCGCGACATCGGCACCGTTGTCTTTCCCCAGGCTGAGGTCAAGATCTTCCTCGACGCTGCTCCCGAGGTTCGTGGTCTGCGGCGTTATGACCAACTTGGACCTGCGCCCGCCCGTCAGCCGGAAGAGGTGATTCGCGACCTGCGCGCCCGCGACGAGCGGGACCGCAACCGCGCCGATTCGCCCCTCAAGCCGGCGTCGGACGCCATCCTGCTGGACTCGACCAACATGACTCTGGAAGAAGCCGTAGCGGCAGCGGAAGCTATTGTGTCGGCGAAGCTGCGCCAGATCGAATCCGGCTCCTGAGTCTCAAATGCTCGAATCAGGGCCAAGCCTTGAATAACTCAGGAGTTACAGCTTTGTTCTTAGAGAAATTCAGCAGACTTAGGGGCGCGCGGGAGCTTCTCTGAATACCGTAAATCCCATGCGTCGCCCTGCAATTGACATTGTGCCGCACATTCCGCTGAACGCGTTGAAGTATCGAGCGCGGTTGCACAGGACAGCACCAAACCCGCACAAAACGTCAATTCTTCCGGGTGGGCCAAAAGTATCCATTCAAAGCACAGCCGCATCCGATTGAACTCAGTCTTTTCTGTCTGCTTCTGTCGTACAATCGGGTGTGGGACCAAATCGGGAAGTCGCAGTATTCTGTTATGCGAATGTTGCGTTCGCGCCGTCAGCATGTGTTGGATCTCGCGCAGATTGCATTCGAGTTGCGCAGCTAACCGATTGAAGATACAGCACAAACACCCACAGTTTGCCCTACCCGGATCGGAACCTCAGGTTGATTTCTTCAGACTTGGAGCCTTCCATGCCTTTGCGTTGTCCTCTCTGCGGATCGCTGGACCTTCGCAACTCCCGTATTCGAAGGTCTGACTACCCTCGATTACTCCTCCTCCAGCGCCCCGTGCGCTGCCGCACTTGCCGCGCAAGATTCTTCGCCTTCGTGCTGCGCATGACCGGTATAAGAGGCGAGGGAGATCCGCGCAAGACATAGGCCGTCCTCAATCGCGAAGCTTTCGGCCGGCCATGCGCCCATGTGCGGAGCGGCCATAGCCTTGAGCCTTTGGCGGAAACGGCTGCCCGCGACCGGCCCGATGCGATAGGCTCATAGATGTATGGAAACGACGTGCACCCGCTGCCATCAGACCGTTCAGGCCGAAAATGCCTATTGCCCTGCCTGCGGTTTGCCGCAACTGGTGTACTCCGCGGACGCCGTACCAGGACAGGCCCCGCCTGAACACTTTAGCGAGCCGCCGCGGGACGCAAGCACCATTGAGTGGAAGCCGGCCCTACGCCTGGCATTGATGCTCGCGGTTCCGGCAGGACTGCTTTCCAGCGGCCCGTCGCCGCTCAACCCACTCGGTTTGTTTTGGATGGCTGCCGCCGCATCCTGGGCGGTTGTGCTCTACGTGCGCAGACAGCGGCCGGCATGGATCACCATCGGCGCCGGCGCCCGCATTGGCCTGGTCACCGGGCTGATAGGCTGCTGGCTTGCGTTTGCCGTCAGCGGTGGTTCCCTGTTCGTTGACCGCTTCGTGATGCACCATTCCAGTGAAATCGACTCCGACTGGAAGAAGGGCATTGACGCGGGACAGCAATGGACACGGCAGATAGCGGAAAACATGGGACCAGCGTTTTCTGCTCAAATGGAGGCCACAAGCGCCCAAAATGAAGCGTGGATGCTTTCGCCGGAGGGCCATGCCGGCGGACAAGCCTTCGACCTCGCTATCGCTTCGGCCTTCCTGTTGTTCTTTGCCATGGCGGGCGGCGCTCTCGGCGCACGTCTGCTCGCCCCCGCCCGCACACCGGATGTCTGAATTCGCCTCTATTTCCGCAATCTTCGCAGTCTGGCGATGGCTGCAATCTCGCTTATTGCCTCAAGATTCCGCCCCACTTCTCCACAACTTGCTCCCAGGCGGTTAGCCCTCGTATCATCCCCACCAGAGACAAGCGGTGATTCACCTGCAGCGAGAAAAAGCCCAATGAGCGAAGCTACAAGCAAGACCAACCTCCGCATCAAAGGGAGGCTGATGTCCTCTTCGGAGATTGAGCGCACCCTGGTGCGCCTGGCTCACGAGATTGTTGAGAAAAGCAACGGCAGCGAGGGCCTGGCTTTGGTCGGCATCAAGCGCCGCGGCATTCCGCTGGCCGAGCGGCTGGGCAAGCTGATCTCCGGAATCGAGAAGCACCCCATCGACACGGGCGTGCTCGACATCCAGTTCTATCGCGACGATCTCTCTACCGCCGGCGTGCGCCCGGTGGTCACCGAAGGCGCCATCGGCATCGATATCGAGGGCCGCGACGTGATTCTCTGCGACGATGTGCTCTACACCGGCCGAACTATCAGGGCCGCATTGGATGCACTTTTTGATCACGGCCGTCCGCGCCGCGTGCAACTCGCGGTGCTCATCGACCGCGGCCATCGCGAACTGCCCATCGAGGCCACCTACGTCGGCAAACATGTTCCCACCAGCAGCCGCGAGATCATTGAAGTGAAGTTCCGCGAGGTCGATAACGACGAGCAGGTGCTTCTGGTCGAACGCGTGGATTAAGAAAGGCAGCTCTCAGCTATCGGCTTTCAGCTCTCAGGTTCGAATTCAAGGCTGGATGCTGAAACCCGAAACTGAAGGCTGAAAGCTGAGAGCTGAAAGCCAAAAAATGATCGCCCAAGCAGCCCCGATCCGCCGCCAACTTCATCCGCCGCCGGTCCCCACGTCGCCCTTTCCCTATCATCCCGGATCGCTGCTCTCGGCCTCCGACCTGACCCTCGAAGGCGTGAGCCACATTCTCACCCGCGCCACGGCTCTTGAAGACCAGGACCCGCTGACCCGCGATCGCATCCTGTTGAAGCGCCGCATCGCGCTGCTCTTCTACGAGTCGTCCACGCGCACCCGCACCAGCTTTGAGCTGGCCGCGAAGAGCCTCGGCGCGGATACCACGCTCGTCTCCAGCCTTTCCTCGAGCATTGAGAAAGGCGAGTCGCTGAAAGATACCGGGCTGACCTTGCGCGCGCTGGGCGCTGAGGCCATCATCCTGCGCCACAACTCTTCCGGCGCGGCCTGGCTGCTGGAGGCCGAAACCCGCCTGCCCGTGCTCAACGCCGGCGATGGCATGCACGAGCATCCCACCCAGGCGCTGCTCGACCTGCGCACCATTCTGGCGCACCTCAAGCCGGGCACGCATACCGTCACTGCGGAGACCCTCGCCGGCGTCACCGTCACCATCGTCGGCGACATCCTGCACAGCCGCGTAGCCCGTTCCAACATGCTGCTGCTGCCTCGGCTGGGCGCACGCGTGCTGCTCTGCGGCCCGAAAGAGCTTTTGCCTGAACTCGCCGCTCACGCCGGCCCCGGAATTGAAATCGAGCGTGACTTCGACGCCGCCCTCCGCCAATCGCAAGCTGTCATGATGCTGCGCATTCAGGCCGAACGGCTGGCTGGCCTGCAACTCGATCTCGAACAGTACAAGGCCAGCTATCAGCTCACCGGCCCGCGCCTCGCCGCGCACGCACCCACTGGAGTAGTGCTGCATCCCGGCCCCATTATTCGCGGCCTGGAACTCACAGCCGGTGTAGCCGATGGCCCGCAATCCGCAATTCTCGAACAAGTCACCAACGGCGTCGCCATCCGCATGGCGGTTGTCGAACGCGCGCTGACGGCTGTGCACCAGGGAGGCCGTGCATGACGGCTCTACTCATTCGCGGCGGGCACCTGATCGATCCGGCAGCCGGCGTCGACGCTCTCAAAGACATACTGCTCAAAGACGGCCGCGTGGCCGAGATTGCCGCGCCCGGTAAGCTGAAGTCTGCCATCCAAGACTCTGGAGCGGAAATTCTCGATGCCACCGGCCTCACCGTCGCTCCCGGCCTGGTTGACATTCATGTCCATCTGCGCGAGCCCGGCCAGGGCTACAAAGAGACCATCGCCACCGGCACTGCATCTGCCGCAGCAGGTGGTTTCACTGCGGTTGCGGCCATGCCCAACACCCGTCCGGTGAACGACTCGCCGGAGATCACGCGCTGGATGCAGGCGCCTGAACGCGGCGCGGTGGTTCGCGTCTTCCCGATTGCCGCTGCTACCCGCGGATCGAAAGGCGAGGCGCTCAACGACTATGCGGCGCTCAAATCCGCCGGCGCTGTGGCTGTCACCGACGACGGCTACCCCATCCTCAAAGACAACATCATGCGCGAGACCCTGGCCGCGGCGGCGCGCGTGGGGCTGAGCGTCATTCAGCATGCTGAAGACACGCGGCTCACTCAAGGCGCCAGCATGAACCTGGGGCCGATGTCGTTCAAGCTCGGATTGCGCGGAATGCCGCCGGAAGCCGAGTCCGGAATGGTCGAGCGCGACATCCGCCTGGTGACTGAATTGCGCGATGCCCGCGCCCATCTGCATGTGGCCCACACTTCTACCGCTGCCGCGCTCGCCGCAGTGCGCCAGGCTCGGCGCAGTGGATTGCGCGTCACCTGCGAGGTGGCTCCGCACCACTTCCTGCTCACCGAAGAGCATGTCGGCTTCTACAATACCAACGCCAAGATGAATCCGCCGCTGCGGGCTGCTTCGGACAGGGATGCCATGATCGAGGCCATCCTCGACGGCGTGGTGGACGCCATCGCTACCGACCACGCGCCCCACGCCGTTCACGAAAAGGAAGTCGAGTTTGAGAACGCGCCGAACGGCATCACCGGCCTTGAAACCGCACTTGGTCTCTCGCTTCGCTGGCTGCACAAAGAGTGGAAGATGCCGCTTGGCCGCGTGTTGAGCCTGCTCAGCGCACAGCCGGCTGCGCTGCTCGGCCTCAAGGGCCGCGGCACGCTCACCGTGGGCAGCTTTGGCGACGTGGTGGTCTTCGACCCCAAGGCCGAGTGGACCTACCACGCCCGCGAAACCAAATCCAAGTCCCGCAACACGCCCTTCGACGGCTGGACGATGCAAGGCAAAGTCCGGTGGACGATCAGCGAGGGGCGCATCGTGTATTCGACTTCGGCGTAGGCTCGGATTTTGCAATGTTTTATTTTTTGGGTTTTGCACTTTATTTACCTGAGTTCGGGACTGTCTCCGGATGATGTTGATTCCAGGCAGGTTAGAATTAAATGCAAATTTTCCTGTCAAACCAAAAATTATGGAGGGAGGGGTGCGCCTTTCGGGGTATGGACCAGTTCACTTCCTGACGGTACTGAGCCAGGAGAGAAGGCGGCAGCGAGGTGCTCTTGCCCGTTCGCGCTCTGGCGGGTTCCGAGTTTGGCTGCACATTTCCTTCCAGCTTGATGGTGCGCCAGCGGGAAGAAACAATCGGCAAACGGGGAAGAAATAAATGGCCGGCATTTCCGGTGTAAACTTCTTCTTCGCGAGGGAGGGGTTGAAGGCTCTCCGCGAACAGGAAAAACCTATGCGCAAATATGTTTTCGCTTTCGTTCTTGTCTCTCTTGCGGCGTCGGCCTTCTGCACGGCTCAGGCCAAGCCGGGGTCCCCGGCGACTGGTCCTGGTCGCGGGGGTGATGCCAAGCGGCCCATGACTTTTGAGGACATGATGAAGATGAAGCGGCTGGGCGAGACGGCCGTTTCGCCGGATGGGAAGTGGCTGGCCTACTCGGTGACGACGGTGGACCTGGCGGCGAATAGCAAGACAGCGGAGTTGTGGCTGCAGGCGATTGCGCCGGCCCCGGGTTCCAGCGCTGCCCCGTTCAAGATTGCGGTGGCTAAGGCTGGGGACGGCGGCCCGCAGTTCTCGGCGGATGGGAAGCGGGTTCTGTTTCTCAGCGGGCGCGAGGGCGGGCAGCAGGTTTGGGCGGCGGACTTTGATACTGCTACCGGCGCGACCAGCAATGCGAAGAAGCTGACCAGGATTTCGACCGAGGCCGACAACGCGCTCTGGTTGCCGGATGGGCACTCCGTGGTTTTTACTTCCTCTGTTTATCCGGATTGCCCGGCGATTACGGCGGCCGATTTCAGCACGGGAGACAAGTGCAACGCGGACCGGGATGCGGCGCTGGCGGCGAGCAAGGTGAAGGCGCGGATTTTTACGCACCTGCTCTATCGGCATTGGAACCACTTCACGGGCGATAAGAGAAGCCACCTATTTTTGCTGGCGGTGGAGAGCGGCGCGGTGCGCGACCTGACGCCGAACGATCAGCACGATGTGCCGCCGTTTTCGATTGGCGGCGGGGGCGGGTTTGCGATCTCGCCGGACTCGAAGGAGCTGGCGTTTACTGAGAATCCGGATGCGGAGCCGGCGATTTCAACCAGCGCTCAGATTTATACGCTTGATCTGACCGATGCGGCGGCGAAGCCGGTGAAGGTGTCGACGTCGGCGGGAGGGAATTTTGATCCGGCTTACTCGCCGGATGGGAAGTGGCTGGCTTGGAGGTCGCAGGCTCGGGCTGGGTATGAGAGCGATAAGTTTCGGTTGATGGTTTATGACCGGCCGGCGAAGACGGCTAAGGATCTGCTGCCAAGATTCAAAAACTGGGTGGATGAGTTTGCGTGGGATCCGAGCTCACAGGAAATTTTCTTCACTTCGGGCACCGACGGCGAAGAAGACATTTATTTTGTCGGGTTATCGAATCAAAGAGCTTGGACGCTGGCCAGGGGAGCGGAGTTCAGTAGCCTCCACTTAATTGCACAGCCCGCCACCTCGGGCTCGGTTGTCCGGGGCCTTAAAGGGATCGTTGCAACCCTGATGAATGTGGATCAGCCGTCAGAAGTTGTAGCTGTCGAAAGTAGTGGCAATCTTAATTTGCCGCCGAATCAGCCGAGTATTAATCATCTGCACGATGTGTCGGAGGTTCCCATCACCCGCCTCAACGACGTCCTATTATCACAACTCGATTTGCCGAGGATGGAAACGTTCTGGTTCACGGCTGAAGATAAGACTAAGTTGCAGGGGTTCATTATTCGGCCGCCGGGGTTCGATTCGGCGAAGAAGTACCCCGTCAAGTTCCTCATTCATGGCGGGCCGCAGGGGGCCTGGGGCGATGCGTGGTCGTATCGCTGGAACGCGGAGCTGTTTGCGGCTAACGGCTACGTGGTGGTGATGATCAATCCGCGCGGGTCGACTGGCTACGGGCAGGTTGTGGTGGATGGCGTGAATGGCGATTGGGGCGGCAAGCCGTTCACCGACCTGATGACCGGCCTGGACTACGCCGAGCAGCACTATCCCTTCATCGACAAAAACCGCGAGTGCGCGCTGGGAGCCAGCTACGGCGGCTATATGGCCAACTGGGTCCTCGGCCACACCAACCGCTTCAAGTGCATCGTGAGCCACGACGGCATGTTCGATGCCGAGTCGGCGTTTGGATCTACGGAAGAGGACTGGTTCAACATCTGGGAGTTCAAGGGGCACCCATGGGACTACTATGGCAAACCCGACGCGGAAAATCCATTCAGGAAGTGGTCGCCGTCGCTCTACGCAAAAAACTTCAAGACGCCCACGCTGGTGATTCACNNACGCTGCAAATGCTCAAGGTGCCGTCGAAGATGCTGTATTTCCCGGACGAAGGCCACTGGGTTTTGAAGCCGCAGAACTCGCAGCTCTGGTACAAGACGGTGAATGACTGGGTGGATGAGTGGACGAAAAGCAGTGATTAGTGGCTAGTGGTTAGTGATCAGTAAGAGCCCGGGTCTGAAGGATTGTAGTACATGTTCTATCATTTGTAGTACAGTTGAGATATGGGTGCTACGGTGCAGGTGCGGTTGGATAAAGAAGCGGAGGCGGCGCTGGAACAACTGGTGCGCGACAACGGCTGGACTCCATCTGAGGCGGTTCGGAATTCCCTGCGGAAGGTGGCCGAACAACAGAAGCCCAAACCGCGCCCTCGACTGGTCGGCATCGGCTGCGTCAGTTTTGGTCCCGGCGATTTGGCGACCAACAAAAAGCACATGGAAGGCTTTGGGAAAAAATGGCGCGTTGACAAACAGGGCAATGGCAGATGGGATTGGTAAAGCTTACCTCGCCGTCTCTGCCAGTCCTCGCCGACTCGAGCTTCTTTGTTGCTCTGTTCAATGACCGCGAACAGGGACACACGCGCTCGAAAGCCGCCTACAACTCGTTCGCTGGTCCACTCTTCACAGCTGAATCCTGCATCACAGAAGCGCTTCATCTTCTTGGCCATGCACAGGCGGCTGTCGAAGCAATCCTGACAAATGTGCGGCAGGGAGCACTCGTTGTTCCTTTTCGGCTCGGCGATTGTGCCTCAGAGATCGCCTATCTTATGTCCAAGTATGCCGACACGCCGTGCGACTTTGCCGATGCCTGCCTGATTCACCTGGCGGACCAGCTGAGCACGGGCGACATTCTTACCTTGGATAGTGACTTCAAGCACTATCGCTGGCGGCGGAACAAGCGCTTTCGGTTGCTCATCCCGTTAGAGTAGGTCTCATGACCTTTGGTCGCAAACCCGCGAAGTCTCGGGCCTTCCTGAATGAGACTGGCCTCTACGAATGCGCCGTAAAGGCGCTGGCGCGGCATATGCGTACAGAGGTGGAGTTGCGACGGCTGATGAAAGCCCGCGTCGAGCCGGGCGAGCGCGGCGAAGCTGCTATCACTGCCGTCGTCGCCCGCCTGCGTGAGCACGGCTATCTCGACGATGCCGCCTTCGCCGAAGCCTACGCGCGCCTGCGGCAGGAGAACGAGAAGCTTGGGGTGCGCCGGGTGCGGCAGGATTTGCAGCAGAAGGGCGTGGACAAAGAACTGATTGCCGATACCCTGGAAGCGCGCTACGGCCAGACCAACGAAGAGGCGCTGGCGCGAGCGCATCTGGAACGGAAGCGGATCAAGAAGCCGGAGAATCCGAAAGAAACCGCGCGCGTGATGCGGCGGCTGGTGACGGCTGGGTTCTCGACCGGCGTGATCTACAAGATTCTGCGGCAGTGGGACGTGCCGGAGGAGGCGCTGGCCGCGCTCGACAATCTAGACGAGAACCAGCGCGAAGAGTGAATCGTTGCGAGCGCCGCTGCCCAGTGTCCGATTACACTGATAAAGCCATGCAATTCAGATCCGGGAACGAGATTCGCGAACTTTTTCTGCGCTTTTTTGAGTCGAAGGGGCACCGCCGCGTGCACTCTTCCTCGCTGGTGCC
>PMWR01000293.1 GCA_003166055.1 Acidobacteriaceae bacterium | reverse complement strand
TTAGTGCACCATGCTCTTGAACAACGGCGACTGCAGCAAGTTGTCGAAGTCGTTGTCATTCGCCGCGAAGTGAATCGACATATTCCCCGCGTTCGATGCGACGGTCGTACCGCCCAGTGCAGCCTTCTCCGCATCCGATCCGCTCATCTTGCGCAGCGTCACCGCCGCCGTCAGCAGCGAAGAAATGGTCGCCGCCGCAAACGTGTCGCCGGTTGAGATGGTCAGGTCGAACTTCACGCCATGCTGAAAATCCATCCCGTACCACGACGCCTGCAAGTGTTTTTGCACCGTCTCAAGGTCGGTGACCGACCCCGCCTCGCCCAGTACCTGTTTCATCATGAACTGGGTCCCCTTTTCGTCGAGAATGCTCCACAGCGGCGCCGAGTCCACGGTCTTCATCGCATCCATCATCGATGCGTTGGTCAGCAGGTTGGGCACCACGCCGTCGCGCGCGTCAAGCGTCTTGGTCACCGCGTCCTTCGCGCCAAAAACCATGGTCGACGCATCGACAAAGCAAAGCACCATCCCCGTCTTGGCCATCGGATAGATCCGGTTGGTGCGCACCAGCGTGCCCTTGAGACCCGACTTTTTAAAGTTAGCCAGAATATCCGTGGTTGGGAACTGTCCCTGCGCAATGCCCACCGTCAGCAGCCCCTCACTCCCGGGCGTCGGGCGGAACAGCGCAAAAGCCAGTTGGTCAACATACTGATCGATATTGTTCTTGTCGCCGAGTGCGGACTTCCGCAGCGCCTCGTCGAACACCTTCAGCTCCGGCGGCATCACGCGCGCGCGCAAATCCATCGCCGTAGGCGAATTCTCCATCGCCCGGTAGTCAATTACCACCAGTTGCTGCACATCGTGCGGAATCGCTCCGCGCGCATCGGTCGACAACTGCGCTGCCGGAGCCGCGGTGGCCGCGGCCAGCAGCAGGGGAACCATCGAGAACTTCCATTGAATCTTCAACACTCTCATCCTCCGGATGCCATTTGCCTTTCGATCTGAATCACCGGCAATCCCCGCCATTCCGGCTCGATTGCCTCGGTTCCGTGTTCGAAAAGCATTCAAAATCGTCTGCTGTTATTCTACCTTCCGGGTGAGTGGACGAGCCCGCCATCTTTCGCGATCTCGCCTATGCCTCTCCCGGTTCATCTCCCGGCCAAGCCAGCGGAGCCCCCAATCGACGCTCCAGAATCTTGGTCAGTGGATCAAACCCACTCAATTGACGCATCCATTCGCTTTCCCGCTCACAGGCCGCCTCGGGAATCAACCCAATCACTTCTCCCTCGGCCAATACCGCCTTATGCCGCAGCGCCAGGCTCGCCACTTTTTTGTAAACCAGCGAGATCGGCGTCGCCTCAAAGTCCGTTATATTCATAGAAAGCTGCGCCCGCCCCTGCGTCAGAAGCCCCATTGCCTTCACGCCCTTCAGCCCGCCTGAAGCAGCCCGAATCTCCCGCGCAATCGCTCTCACCAGCGCAACCTCGGTCGAGTTGAAGCAGATGTTGTACTCCACCAGGAACTTCCTCGCTCCCACAGCGCATGCCCCTGCGGTTGGATGCAATCCCGGGCCGCCGAGATCGGGCCTGCGCGCCGAATCGTTGCGCACCGCATCCCGCAACCCCTCGAACTGCCCCCGCCGCACGTCATCCAGATTAGCCCGGTCAGGCCGCGCCGCCGCCGCCTCGTAAAAAAACACCGGCACGCCGTACCGCCGCCAGATCTCGAGGCCGGCCTGCCGCGCCAGCAGCACGCACCGCTCCAGCTTGATCCCGGAGATGGGCACAAATGGAATCACGTCCGCCGCGCCAATCCGCGGATGCTCCCCCGCCTGCCGTGTCAGGTCGATCAGCTCCGCGGCCTTCCCCGCCCCGCGCACCGCCGCTTCCACCACCGCTGCCGGGCTTCCCGCAATCGTCACCACCGACCGGTTATGGTCCGCGTCCATCGACCAGTCCAGCAGCCGAACCCCCTCCACGCGCATCGCCGCCACAATGGCCTCGACCCGCTTTCGATCTCTGCCCTCAGAGAAGTTGGGAACGCACTCGACCACCGGAGTACTCATGACGACCCCACTTCTTTATCTCCAGAACGTATACCCAACCTGCACCTGGATACTTGCATTGACACCGGGGTTCCTGTCTCCCAGCGATGCCGACGAGATATGCACCCCGTTCACGCCCAAATCGATTGACCGCCCCTGCCGCAGAAACCAGTGAATTCCGCCCCCACCCTGCGGCGTAAAATTCCACACGCTCGTCCCGCCCGGCGTCCCATGCGGCACCAGCAGATCCGGCGGATACTTATGCGTCGTGTAGATCAGCCCGCCCGCCCCCTGAAACCAAGGCTGAAAATGCTTGTTCCTGCTCAAAAAATTCCAGCGCAAAATCACCGGCGTAATGCTCACTCCCACATACGTCCCGCCGCCCTCAGGCCCTGTAAATGAAGTCCCATCCGGATAAAGAAACGTCGCTGCCGGGTTCGGCGGCGGCGTAAACCCCAGCCAAAGCGGCATGATGTTCGCGCCGTACTCAAACTGCCCCGCCAGCAATCCGTGCCCAATCACCGGCGTCAAAATCTTCCCCCCCTGCACACCGGCCGACAGAAACTGGTAATTATTCCGATTCCCCAGCCCCGTCCCGCCATTCACAAACGGCCCAATCTCAAACGCCTGCGACTTCCGCACCTGCGCCACGGGATCATCTCCGCCGGCCCCATCGCTCGCCGCAGCAGTCGGAGCCTGCGCCCCAGCCGCCACCGTCCCCGCCATCAAAACCAGCACCAAAATCCTCAACGTCCTAACCAATATATGAGCCAACGCGCTTCCCTTCCGTACCTCAAAGTCGTCCATCCCCACAAAAAGGCCGCCACATCCGGGCGGCCTTATCCCTGCCTGCCGCGGCCAGCCTATCCCGCCGCGTGCTCCAGTTGCTCGGCGCTCATGTCAAAATTCGAGTAGACGTTCTGCGTATCGTCGTAGTCTTCCAGCGCCTCCAGCAACCGAATCATCTGGTTCGCCGCGCTTCCCTCCAGCTTTGTATAGGTAGACGCCACCATCGTCACCTCGCTCATCACCGTCGGAATCCCCGCCTTCTTCACCGCCTCCAGCACGCCCTCATACGCCGCCGGATCGGTAATGATCTCCCACGAATCGCCCTCGTCGTTCAGGTCTTCCCCGCCCGCCTCCAGCACAATATCCATCAGTTGCTCTTCCGTCGCGGCATCCTTCTCAACGGCAATCAGCCCCTTCTTCGTGAACAGGAACTTCACCGACCCTGACGCGCCCAGGTTCCCGCCGTTCTTTGAAAACGAATGCCGAATCTCGCTCACCGACCGGTTCCGGTTGTCTGTAGTAACCTCAACCACCACGGCCACACCCCCAGGCCCGTAGCCCTCAAAGGTGATCTCCTCGTAGTTCACGCCCTCCAGCTCGCCCGTCCCGCGCTGAATAGCCCGCTTGATATTCTCCTGCGGCATGTTCTCCGCCTTGGCGGCCAATATCGCCGTCCGCAGCCGCGGGTTGCCATCGGGATCGCCGCCGCCCTTGGCGGCAACGCTGATCTCTTTAATGATGCGTGTAAAAACTTTGCCGCGCTTGGCATCCAGCGNNAGAACCTCAGCGTGCAATGAAAATAGCGGCGCAACCCCGCGCCTGACCCAGTGAGTATATCACCGGCCAGCTACCCAAAGCACCGCCCCAAAGCACCAGGCCAAACCGCCCCCAAAAGAACGCGGACGGAAGGAGCAGGGGCCTTCAGGCCCCTGAATAGCCGTCGAAGAATCACCCGGCCTTCAGGCCCGGACGAATACGCCGCCCCCCAGTTGCTTTTCGTCACCTTCCCGACCACAAAAGAATGGGTGCCCCATCCTAGCTTTGCTAGGGTGGGATAGCACGAACCCAAACC
>PMWR01000540.1 GCA_003166055.1 Acidobacteriaceae bacterium | reverse complement strand
GCGCCGCAGTTGAATGGGCCGCTTGCGGGGAATGTGACGGGGAATGTGACGGGAAATGTAGCCGGAAATGTCACCGGCAATGTTTCTGGGACCGCTTTGAATGTGACCGGGACTGTAGCGCTGGGGAATGGCGGAACGGGGGCAACAACAGTGTCGGGCGCATTGGCGAATCTAGGTCTCGGGACGGCTGCAACGCAAAACATATCGGCATTCGATCCGGCAGGAACCTCAGTTGGTGAAACGGCCCGCGCCACGGCGGAGGAAGGTGCACTTAGTACCGGTTCAGCAGACGATTCAATGGCCCGCTCCGCGGCCGCCGCAGCGCAATCCACAGCTAGCGCTTCTCTTCCGCTCGCTGGTGGCACGTTGACGGGAGGTTTGACCGCTCCGCAATTGAATGGGCCGTTGGCGGGGAATGTGACGGGAAACGTAACAGGCAATGTTACAGGCAATGTGACCGGCAATGTATCCGGGACTGCTTCGAACGTGACCGGGACGGTGCTGTTGGGAAACGGAGGGACGGGAGCTTCGACGGCGGCGGCCGCACTGGCGAATCTCGGTGGATTGGCGCTTTCAGGCGGCACGCTGACGGGGGCGCTGACCGCTCCACAATTGAATGGGCCGTTGGCGGGTAGTGTGACGGGAAACGTAACAGGCAATGTTACCGGCAATGTGACCGGCAATGTATCCGGGACTGCTTCGAACGTGACCGGGACGGTAGCGCCAGGGAATGGTGGTACGGGGGCTACAACAGTGTCGGGTGCGCGAACGAATCTAGGTCTCGGATCGGCTGCAACGCAAAACATATCGGCATTCGATCCCGCTGGAACCTCAGCAGGTGAAACGGCCCGCGCCGAGGCGGAGGAAAGTGCGCTCAGTACCGGTTCAGCAGACGATTCGACGGCCCGCTCCGCAGCCGCTGCCGCGCAATCTACAGCAAGCGCTTCGCTTCCGCTCACTGGCGGTACGCTGACGGGGGCTTTGGCTGCTGCGCAGTTTAATGGACCGCTTGCGGGCAACGTGACCGGAAACGTCACCGGCAACGTTGCAGGGAATGTTTCCGGGACTGCTTCGAATGTGACCGGGACAGTGCTGTTGGGAAACGGGGGGACAGGAGCTTCGACGGCGGCGGGCGCATTGGCGAACCTGGGTGCACAAGCAGCTGCTCCCGGATTGACGACAGATGGTGCGAACGGCGTCAGTGTGACAGCCAATGGAACGTTTGGGAACAACGTCACCGCTCGCGGCTCAGTATGCGGCAATCAAATTGCCAACGTATATTACGCATCGTGCGCCCCCACGTCCGCTACATACACGCATTTCGGGCCATGTACCAACGGACTGGAGTGCGCCTGGGGCCAAGCGTACGAAGGCGTGTTATCAACGGGCGTCTCACAGAAGGTCATCGCCGCGCCCAACGCCACGTACACACTCAGCTATCCGCTGAAGTACCCCGAATATAGTTCGAGCAGCTCGCCTACCATCTGGTTTGATGGACAGCACGCAACCATCACATCCGGCTCAGCTTTTCCGGCAGGGGCGGCTTTGTTTTACCGGCCTTATCTTGCCAGTCAATCCGCGCAGCCTATCGAGATTGAAAACGTGAGACTTGTCCCCTGGCCTTATGCGGGAAGCGCCATTCGCATCGACCGCCCCAATGGAGAGGCAACAGGAGCCAACTGCTTCCTGCGCAACATTCAAGCAACAGGCGGAACAGACTCTGGTTTCGGCGCTTCAGTCATTTATTTGGGGACGCCACAGTGGGAGGTTCCTGCTGTAATGGGATATGGCTGTAATGTGGAGGACGTTTTTATATCCAACAGTCCGGTTGGAACCGGCCTTAACAATACAACCCCTGCACAGATTACGGTTACAAACACAAACGGAACGCTTAGTTTTAGTATTCCAAACACATGCTCACCCACTGGAACCGGTACTGGTTCCAGTATTTGCTCTGGCTATGGTCTTGTTAGTCCCACGATTCCTCTTCGTGTGATGCCCGCCACGAATGCACCCACCACTAACTACTGGACCTCGAGCCCGTGGACTGGATGCACAACCAACGGCTACGCGGTCTTGAATGTTTCTGGCGGGAAAGGCACAACGATCTCGAATCCCGTAGCCTATACGGGTTGCGGAACCACCGGGAACTACGGCGCCTACTACGGCATCGCGCCGGATAATGGTTCAGCCAAGCACGCGCTCTGGGCCTACGTCAACGACGGTCGTATTGAGAATGTGGACATCAGCGGAAACACCAACCCTAGTTTCTCTCAATTCATGGAAGGCACNNATTCCCCTTCTGAATGCCCATGTTTGGAACGCGGACATTGGTTTTAACGCGAGCGGACTTGTTTCCAACTACATGTCCGATAGTCTTTACGTTCTCTCTGGCATCTTGCAAGGTAGTGGGAGCGTTGAGAGTGCTCGCCAGTTCTGGAATCAAAACATATCGTCCGCCGGGTCGCAGGGGTACTTCTTTGCGGGAACTTCCGGTGAGGTGAGCGATGTTTGGTGCATGGGTCAGCAGGGGAATGGGGGGTACAACACCCTGCTCACTTCCGGAGCGATTCTGGACAACAATTTGTCGTCTTACCCCGGCGGTATCTTTAACAGTTCGGATCATAACTGCGGATTGTCCTCGTATGGCACCGCATTCATACTCAATCATTCGTCACCCGGCTCTGGCGCTGCTACAGGGCCAACGAGCAGCATGGCAGGAGACGCGGCAGTATTCAGCGGCACCGGTTCACAGTTACAGGACGCGGGTGCTCCACCGCTGGTTCGTAGTGTCCCAGCCTGGCTGCAATACCTGGGCACGGGAGCGGACGGCGCGAACACGAATGCGAGCGGCAATATGAGCGGGGTCTATTTCTACACAAATTTCACGGTGCCCTATGGGAACACGGTGACCGCAAACACTCTTTTTGGTCTGACGATTCATGCGACAGGCACATGCACAATCGCGGGCACGATCACAGCAAGCGGTAACGGAGTAGGAACAGCAGGAGGAAGCGGAGGAGGAGGTGGTGGAGGTGCTGCTATTGGCACCGCTGGAACCGGCTCGGGTGGTCCTACAGGGAACACATTTTTATCCGGCGGCTCAGCAGGGGCCGCATCTGGCGGTTCTGGTGGCTCGGGAGGCACGCCTGTTGTTCAACTTCAAAGGGCAGCGTCCCTCGGTGCGAATGGTCAAGATGGTTTAAAACTGAGCGGCGCTGGTGGTGGTGCAGGGGGTAGTTCCGGTGGCGCCGGCGGCGCCGCGAGCAACGGGATGGTTTTGATTTGTGGTTCGCTCATTGGCACAGATGGAACCCACACGGGAAGCATCACCGCAAATGGACTATCCGGAGGAAATGCGACGGCCAATAACACAGGTGCTGGCGGCGGCGGCGGCGGCGGGGTAATCATCCTCTCTTCGCAGGCAGCCGTATCGACCTGGCCTACCCTCAGTGTTGCAGGAGGGTCCGGTGGCAGTTGCCTTTCTTATACAGGTTGTGGTGCGGGCGGCGCAGGCGGTGCAGGTTGGACAGCAGAATTTTCCAATTGGTAGGTCTGAACTTTGGAAGATCCATGCGCAGTCGCTTGATTTGAGCGGACGACAGCGCCCAGGGTAACGATCAACGTCGTGCCATGCACCTTGTAACCCAGACGCACCTTTCTATTCCTGTCCCCTGCCGCAGCCCAGGCAGCGGGGGACATCGTCTGCGCAATGGCCGCGGACACCAGCATCGGCACAGACACCATGGCTGGAGGAATTCCGACCGTAGGTGCGGCGCCTTCGGCATTTCAAGCGAACCGAATTACTGCCATAGGCAGACGGGGGACATGTGGCAAGAGAGGCTGATGGGCTGACGGCTGAAGAACTGGATTGGAAGTTAAGCCTTGAAGATCCGACCATCGAGGAACTGGAGAGAGTTGGGAGGATTTTGGACCAGAGGCCGACAAGTATGCCAAGCCGAACCGTAGCGATAGAACTGGCGAAGCGGATGCTGCTGGTGAGGACACGCGAGGGAAAGCCGGCGCAGCTGAAGGCGAATCGGGTGCAGCAGGAGTTTGAGCGGTGGCGGGGCGAGCAGAACATTGTGCTGAAGGCGCGCCAGATGGGACTGACGACGTGGGTGGCTGCGCGGTTCTTTCTGAAGACCATTACCCGGCCCGGAACGCTGACGCTGGAGGTGGCGCACACGCAGGAGGCGGCGGAAGAGATTTTCCGGATCGTTCACCGGTTTTTTGACTGGCTGCCGGAAAGGCTACGGGAGGGGCCGCTCAGGACTTCCCGGGACAACGTGCGGCAGATTGTGTTTCCGCGGATCGACTCGACATACCGGGTGGTGAGTGCGGGGGACAGGAATGCAGGGCGGGGAATGACGGTGCAGAATCTGCACTGCTCGGAGCTGGCGCGATGGCCGGGAGATGCGGCGGAGACACTGGCGGGCTTGCGAGCGGCGATGGCGCCGGGAGCGGAGCTGATTTTGGAGTCGACGCCGGACGGGGTGGGAGGATGCTTTCACGAAGAGTGGGAGAACGCGGCCAGGACGGGAATGGTGCGGCACTTTTTTCCGTGGTGGATGGAGAAGCGGTACCGGTCAGCGGCTGTGGGAGCAGAGAGCCTGACCGGGGAAGAACGGGATCTGATGGCGCGGGCGGGACTGAACCTCAAGCAGATCGGGTACCGGCGGCAGATACGGGCAAACTTTCGCGGGCTGGCGCGGCAGGAGTATGCCGAGGATGAGGATAGCTGCTTTCTGGCCAGCGGAAACTCGGTATTTGAGCTGGAGGCGATTGAGGCGCGGCTGAAGACGGCGCCGGAGCCGCAGGAGCGCAGGCTGAATGGGGAACTGGAGACCTGGCTGCCGCCGGTGAAGGGCAAGGAGTACCTGGTGGCGGTTGATCCGGCAGGCGGCGGCAGCGATGGGGATTTTTCCGCGGCCGAGGTGCTGGAGATGGAGACGGGCTTGCAGTGCGCGGAGTTTGCCGGGCACATGGGCGGGCTGGAACTGGCGAAGCTGATGACGAAACTGGCGGCGGAGTATAACGACGCGTGGCTGGTGGTGGAGAGAAACAATCACGGCAGCGGCGTGCTGGCGTTTGTGGAGACGATGTGCAAGTGCAAGCGGGTGTACAGACAAGGCGGGCAGGCGGGGTGGTTGACGACTTCCGTAAGCCGGCCGGCGGTGTTGGGGAGGCTGGGCGCCGCGCTGGTGGAGCGGCCGGAGTGCTTTCAGAGCCGGAAGCTTCTGGCGGAGTGCAGGAGTTTTGTGAGGCAGCCGAACGGCGCAACGGGAGCGCGGGCGGGGACGCACGACGACCGGGTGATGGCGATGGCGATCGGGCTGGGGGCGAGATCAGAGATCAGTGGTCAGAGATCAGAGATCAGTTGTCGCTGATGAGTCTTAGGCGGGCAGAGGGCCGGGATTCGACGGTGCGGTCTGGTTTCTGAACCTTGATCTCTGATCACTGATCCCTGATCTCTGCTTTGTGCGCTTAGAATTCGAGTAGGAATCCTGGAAAGGCGGGAGCGGGCTTGGCGGTTGTGGCGGTGCAGCATATCCGGCGGATGCGGGGCGGTGCGCAGGGCCAGTTGATGCTGGGCGCGGACGGCCACGTGTACGTGGTGAAGTTCCAAAACAACCCGCAGCACCGAAGGGTGCTGGCCAATGAGTTTATGGCTTCCCGGATTGCGGTGGCGGCTGGGCTGACGGCGCCGGAAGCGGAGCTGGTCGAGGTATCGAGCTGGCTGATCGAGAACACGCCGGAACTGGAGATCGACCTGGGGCGGACGCGCGTGAAATGCGAGCATGGCTTGCAGTTCGGGTCGCGGTTTGTGGGCGGGCTGATGCCCGGGCAGGTGACGGACTTTCTGCCCGAGGAACAGTTGATCGAGGTGAGGAACCTGGGCGAGTTTGCCGGCATCCTGGCGCTGGACAAGTGGACCGGAAACGCCAACGGCCGGCAGGCGGTGTTTACGCGCAGGCAGCGGGAACGCAGGTACCGTGCGGTGTTCATCGATTTTGGGTATTGCTTTCACGCCGGGGAGTGGCGGTTTGAGGATGCACCGCTGCGGGGGGTCTATTATCGCAACGACGTGTACCGGGAGATCACCGGATGGGAGTCATTCGAGCCGTGGCTGACACGGATGGAGACGATGGCGGCGGAGACGGTTTGGGCGGCAGCCAACGAGGTTCCGCCGGAGTGGTATGGCGGGGATTTGAGCGACATGGAAATGCTGGTGGAAAAGCTGCTGGCCAGACGAAGCCGGATCAGGGAGTTGATTGAGGGGTTTGGGAGGTCGGATCGGAAGCCGTTTCCCAATTGGGGCGGGGTGGGGGAAAAAACTGCGGGAGAGGGCTGGATGGGGATGCCATGGGGGACTAGCATTGCGGGGAGGGTGAATTGAGGAGACAGCTNNGACAGCTCGGGGTTCTTATCGATGAGCAGCGACGGCGAGCGGCGGGCATGTGAGTTTCAACTGCTCCGGTATGTTCCGGATGCGGTGCGGAACGAGTTTGTGCACATTGGCGTGATCCTGCGGGAGCAGGGCAGCCGGGATGGGGCGCAGGTGCGGTTTACGCGCGACTGGCGCCGCGTGCGCTGCCTCGATCCGGAGGCGGATACGGCCGTTCTGGAGGGCATGGAGAGCGAGTTGCGCAGGCGCTTCCAGGCGGAGCCGGACGGAGATCTGATGCGGCTGCTGACCGAAGCGCTTTCTCTGAACGTGCAGATGACTGAGGCCAAGGCGTATCTGGCGGAGAGCCTGCCGGCGGGGATGGAAGAGCTGATGCGCCTTTATGTGGATCCGGCGCCGCGAGAACGCGTGCCGCGGCTGAGAGGACGGGCGGCGATCCAGGCCAAAATGCGGACGGAGTTTGAGCA
>PMWR01000516.1 GCA_003166055.1 Acidobacteriaceae bacterium | reverse complement strand
TACACACTGCAAACCGGGCGCGAAGCCATGGAACACCGCCTCGCGTTTGTGGTATCGACGCTTCCGGAAGCCATCGTGCAATTACAGCGATGGCTCGAAAATCAAAGCGTCGAAGGCGGTACGCATTCCAATCTTGAAGCTGCCGCGCAGCTTTGGATGTCGGGCCAGACGCCCGACTGGAAGGCATTGCATCCGAGGGAAAAGCCTCGCCGTGTCAGCCTTCCCACATACCCCTTCGCCCGCGAGCGCTGCTGGTTCCGCGAAGAGCCTGCGCTACTGAATCGTACCGAAGCGGACCGCACCGAATGGATCGTGGAACACCACCTCAGCGGAGCAGAAGACTGGCTCAGCGGCCACCGTATTCATGGCGAAGTAGTGCTCCCCGGCGTTGCTTACCTTGACTTTGTCCTTGAGGCCGCGCGCCCCGTTGCCGGCGGAAAAGGCCTTGGCCTGAGCGACGTTGTCTGGATTCAGCCATTGGTCGTCAACCATCCGCGGACGCTTCGCATCACCCTCAAGCGGCAGCGGGACGATTTCGACTTCGAGGCCACCGGAGGCTCAGGCGCCGTCTATTGCCGCGGCTCTCTCACGGTCACCGATCCTCCCTCGCGCAACGAGCGCATCGATCTCGAGCGCCTGAAGTCGTCCCTCCAGATGCTCGAAGATGCCGACACGTTCTATCGAGAATTCGCCGGCGCGGGCATCGACTACGAAACGCCCTATCGAAATGTGCGAAAGCTCTGGTTCAACGATTCCCGATCGCTGGCATGGGTCGAAGCACGACAGGACGATGCGGACCATGAGAATACAAACCGGCGCAGTCACATCCTCTATCCGCCGCTGGCAGACTCTGTGCTGCAAGTCATCGCGGCAATCCCACAGGATACGGGCACGCGCACGCCGCTTCCATTCTCGCTGGGCATGGCGAGCCTTCCGGCTGCGCTGCCTTTATCGTTCTACGTTCTGGCGGAGCGAACTCGGCAGGGACGCTACGACATCCAACTGATTGACCCGGACGGGTTCGTCTTTGGCCGATTCGACCGCCTTGAAGTTCGCGCCGGCGCCGATCCCCTTTCCGGGCTGACCTATGAGTTGCAATGGCACAGCGCGCCGCTGCCGGATCAAGCAGGAACACGCGCTGTCAGCCAGCCGGGCAAGACTCTAATTCTCCACGGCATCCACTCATTCGACCTTCAGCGCGCCATCCTCGACCACGAAGGCAGCGACCGCGCCGTTTCCATGAACGCGGCAGATGCCGGCCCCATCCGAAACCTGCCGGAGATAGCGAAAGTCTATTTCCTCGGCGGCCTTGACGACCGCTCCGGCGACCCCTCCGACCCGTCCCGCATTGAAGAAGCGCATCTTTCAAGCACCCTCGCCTGGTTCCGATGCGTAAAGGCTCTGCTCGACCGAGACCAGGACCGCGAACTCGAAATCGTAGTGTTGACGCAGCAGATGCACGATGCGCCCGGAACCACAGCCGTCGAGCCCACATCGGCCGCACTGCACGGGCTCTGCCAGTCGCTTTCGAGAGAAACACCACGCTGGAAGATCACTCTCGTCGATGTGGACCGCGCGAGCCTTGAGAGTGAATCGAAGCGGCGGGAATTGCTGGAACGAATCGCGCGCGAGCCGCGGCAGAGCTTTTCGAGCGTCGTTTACCGGGGTCCGCATCGCTATCTTCCGGCGATTGAAACCGTCAACCTCCGCGATGCCATGCCGGGCGCCATCCGCGAAGGAGGAACCTACGTCATCGCAGGCGGCGCGGGAGGCATCGGCTTAACAATCTCGGAGTTGTTGGCTCGGAATTACCACGCCCGCGTCATCTGGCTGGGCCGGCGGCCGCTCGACGAAGCAATCCGCCGGAAAGCTGCAACGCTTGAGCGCTACGGACCTGCTCCGCTCTATCTCCAGGCCGACATCGCCGACTGGCGTCAGATGCGCGAAGCCCTGGATCGCGTAAAGCGCGAATCCGGCGTGATTCACGGCGTCATCCATTCCGCGCTCTCGCTCCATGACCGCAGCCTTCGCCGCATGAGCGAAGAGGAGTTCGAAGTTACCGCTCGCGCAAAAATCCATGGCAGCGTCGTGCTGGCCGAAACCTTTGGCCGCGCCGCGGAAGATTGGTTCTGCTTCTTCTCCTCCGCGCAATCGCTGCTCGGCGGCGCCGGCCAGGCGAATTATGCCGCCGGAAGCTCCTTCACCGACAGCTATGCCGCCTCGCTCCGCCAGCGCCTCGACTGCGCGGTGCACGTCATCGACTGGGGCTTCTGGGGCGAGGTCGGAGCCGTCGCTACCGAGGAGTACCGCGAACGAATGGCGTGCCAGGGCCTCGGCTCCATCAGCCCTGCCGAAGGCGCCGAAGCATTCCTGCGGGCGCTCTCTCACAAGGTCGATCGGCTTATCGTCCTCAAGGCCAGTGCGGAATTGAAAGCGCAGCTCAAGGGGACGTTGGACACGCCGCTTCATTTGCTGCCGCGGGAGTCGCCGGATGATTGGGACGCAATTTGTTATCGAGTCCCCACCCGCGAGATCGATCGCCGTGCGGCTGAGATTGGTGAGGGTACATATAAATCTCTCGACGATTTGGCACGGCAGGGACTCACTCTTGCCTTTGACGAGATGGGCTTGCGATCCGCGCTTGCCACACCAGGCGCGGCCGATGAACTGCGATCGGCTCTGGGCATCCTGCCGAAATACGCCCGCCTCTTCGATGCGCTGGTGCGGATACTGGTTGATTCGGGGGTTCTGGAGCGCCGTTCGACTAAACTCTCCCTTCGCGGCAACAGCTGCTCCGGTTCCCCGCCGTTGGCGGAGTCATTCAATCGTCTGCGAATTGAGTCGCCTGGTTTCTCTGACCAAATTGCGCTCTTGCAGCATTGTCTCGCAAGCCTTCCGGAAGTATTGACAGGCCGCCGCACAGCGGAGGACGTCCTGTTCACTGGTTCTTCCGTCGAGCACGTATCGGGTATTTACGCGGGGAATGCGGTCTCAGACCACTTCAACCAAAGAGTGGCCGATGTTGTGCAGGCTTGCTGCGCAGAGCGAATCGCCTCCGGTAGCGCGGGCGGAAGAATCAGAATTCTGGAAGTTGGTGCCGGAACCGGCGGCACGACTGCCTTTATCCTGGATCGTCTCGCCCCGTTCGGTAGCAGCGTGGAATACGTCTATACGGATATCTCCGCCGCGTTCCTGGAGTATGGCCGAAGGCGATTCGAGGAGGCTCGCGCTTCCATTTCCTTCGTTCGCATGGATCTGGAGCGAGACCTCGCTTCGCAAGGATTCGAACCCGGATCATTCGACGTTATTGTCGCTGCCAACGTGCTCCATGCCACCACCTCGATCACGAACACGCTCGCGAATATCAAGCGCGCGCTCAAGCGCAACGGCGTCCTGGTATTCGACGAGTTGGGCGTCGCCAGGCCATTCCTGACGTTGACATTTGGCTTGACGAGCGGATGGTGGCTTTTTCAGGATCAGGACAAACGCATCCCCGGATCGCCCGGCGTCTCCCCGGACGTTTGGCCTCTTCTGCTTTCCGAAACAGGCTTCGACCGAAACATTTGCGTGACACCGGAATCGGTCCCATTTGGCCGATTCGTGCTAATGGCGCACAGCGACGGGCTCATCGAATCTGTTCAGATCCCTGAGTTTGCACTCCCGGCGCCGCGCAAAACGGCAGCCGCACAATCGATCATGCCCGATGCCTCACCGCGCACCCCCGAGCCGGCGCTCTCCGGAGACGCGACGGAATGGCTCAAACGTCAGTTCGCTGCCACGTTGAAGATGCCTGCGGATCGCATTGCGGCCACGGCCCGTTTCGAAACTCTGGGGATCGATTCGATCATCGCCGTCGTGCTCACCGACCGTCTGGAAGAAGCCTTCGGCCGTCTTCCCCGAACGCTGCTCTTTGAATATCAGACCCTCGATCAATTAACTGCATATTTTGCCGAACACCACGGAGTCCGTTTGCGCGAGCTGGCCGGCGCAGGCCAAAGGAACCACGTACCTCCAGCGTCGGTCGCTGAACCTGCTCCTCTTATCCACCCTGCCGCAGTCCATGCAGCAGCCGCTCAAAGCGACATCGCCATCATCGGCATCGGCGGCCGCTATCCCGGCGCGCGCAGCCTTCACTCCTTCTGGAACAACCTGCGCAATGGCGTAGATTCCATCCGTGAGATCCCCGCCGACCGCTGGGACGCCGACACCTACTACAACCCCGATCCTCAACCCTCCGAGGGAAAAGCGCGCAATAAATGGGGCGGATTCATCGACGATGCCGACAAGTTCGACCCCTTGTTCTTCCGTATCTCGCCCGCCGAGGCGGAACTCCTCGATCCCCAGGAACGGCTCTTCCTCCAGACCGTCTGGGAGACGCTGGAATCGGCCGGTTATCCGCCGCGCCGTCTCGCCGCGCTACAGGAAGAAACCGGACGCGGCATCGGCGTCTTCGTCGGCGCCATGTACCAGCTCTACCCATGGGTCGCGCAGCGGCCGGTAACCTCGGCCACTTCCTATTGGTCGATCGCCAACCGCGTTTCGTATTTCTTCGATTTCCATGGGCCCAGCCTGGCTGTCGACACGGCCTGCTCCTCCTCCATGGTGGCCATCCACATGGCCTGCGAAAGCATCCTGCGAGGCGAGGCGATCTGCGCCATTGCCGGCGGCGTCAACCTCACCCTCCACCCGTTGAAATATCTCGCGCTCCAGGGCACAGGGTTGCTTTCCTCTGGAAAAGCCAGCCGCTGCCTCGGACAGGGCGACGGTTTTGTGCCCGGTGAGGGAGTCGGCGCGGTTCTGCTTAAGCCGCTCGCCCTCGCCGAACGCGATCGCGACCGCATCCTCGGCGTCATCAAAGGCACGCGTGTCCATCACAGCGGACAGGGGAATGGCTATCGTGTGCCCAACCCGAATACGCAGGCGGACGCAATCGTCAGACTCTTCGAACAAACAGCCATCGACCCGGAGTCCATCGGATATGTCGAAGTCGCAGCCAACGGCCTTCCCCTCTCCGATTCGATTGAGATCGCCGCACTCAGCAAAGCCTTCCGGCGCTTCACCAGCCGCAGCCAGTTCTGCCCCATTGGCTCGGTGAAATCCAACATCGGCCACCTTGAAGCAGCATCCGGCATCTCACAGCTCACCAAAGTTCTGCTCCAGTTCGGCCATCGCGAACTGGCCCCCACACTCCATGCCGAACCCCTGAATCCTGCCATCGACCTCAATGCGACGCCCTTCTACATCCAGCGCGAACGTGCCCATTGGCCCGGCACAGGCCATCCGAGACGGGCGCTCATTAACTCCTTCGGAGCCGGCGGCACCAACGCCCATCTCCTCGTCGAGGAGTACCCGGCAAAGGCTTCCGAAGCCTCGCGCATCCACCCGAGCGGTCCATGCCTGGTACTTCTCTCCGCCCGGACTGAGGTCAGCCTCGCGCAGTTTATGCGTGACCTGCATGGCTTTCTCCGCAGTCCCGATGCGGACGGAGTCTCCCTGTCCGATCTTGCGTATACGCTCCAGATCGGCCGCGAACCGATGGAGGAGCGCGTCGCGATTGTCGCCGCGTCCATCGAGGAATTAATGCTCCACCTCGGCGCGCTTGCGAGCGGTCGGTCGAACCCCACTGGAACCTGGCGCGGGACCGCGCAGTTGGAAAGCGGCGCGGGCGCATTAGCCGGCATGTTGGTTGATGGCGCTTCGGGAAAGGCATTCGTTGACGCATTGATTCGTGAGGGCGATCTGCCCAGGCTCGGACGTCTCTGGGTCTCAGGAGCTGAGATCGACTGGAGCCTCCTCTACGGAGCCCAGTTCCCCGCGCGGATCGACCTGCCTACTTATGCTTTCGAACGGCGGAGGTGCTGGGTGTCGCCCGGCTTGCCCGCACCGGAAACAAGCACGCCTGCCAGCATCCCAACCGCCATGCCGCCAATGCGCGCGACCGATGGCAGTCTCGTCGAAGCCCTGAAAGAAATCGTCGCCGGCGTTCTCAAAATCAATTCCCGCGAACTTAACGAAGACCGTGCGCTGAAGGCCTACGGCGTCGATTCCATCCTCTCCACCGTCATTATGGAAACCGTGCGAGAGCGCTTCGGAGCCTCGCTCTCGTTGGCCGCGATTCTCGAATTTCCCACCCTGCGCGAGTTGGCCGGCCACATCTCCGGCGCAGCCGCGGCGCAGCCGCGCGATACGGCAATCGAATACCCGCCGGATCTGATTCCTATTCAGACCAACGGCAGCAAGCCCGCTTCATTCTGGGTTCATGGCCTGGTTGGCTTCGCTCACCTTTACAAGCGGCTCGCCTTCGGACTCGGCTCGGATTACCCCGTCTACGGCTTGCAGGCTCGCGGCGTCGATGGCCACCAGCCTCCCTTCACGGATATTGAATCGATGGCCGCGCACTACGTCTCGTGCATCCGCATGGTGCGGCCCCGCGGCCCGTATTACGTCGGGGGCTACTCGTCCGGCGGCATCCTCGCGCTTGAAATCGCGCGCCAGCTAGCGGCTGCCGGAGAAGAGATCGGGCGCGTCTTCCTGCTCGACACCTACCCGCACAACGAAGCAACCACCAGGGCCATGGAAAAGAAGATGGATTACGCCATGCGCTCGGTCATGACCGCGAATCTCTTCCTGGCCGGCGAGGAAAACACCGCGTCGTACATCCGTGTCGAGGAACTCGACGGCGTGGACCCGGACCAGCACGTCATTCATCTCCTCAAGCGCATTGAAGCGCGCGGCGTCGCACGCCTGCCCTCCGACCGAATATATCGTATGTTGCGCGGATCCATCGACGTCGCCAACTGCACTGGTGCGGCGCTCAAGACCTACAACCCGCCCGTTTACCGCGCCTCCGACGTCGTTTTCTTCGAGGCGACACGCAAATTCATCGACGAAGGCAACGTGCTTGGGTTGCCGGTCACCGAACTCGACGCCGGCAATCGCGAACAGGCGTGGCGCCAGCAGATCGGCGGCCATCTCGATGTCGTAAATATCGACAGCGATCATTTCGGCCTGATCGAAGAGCCTCACCTTCGCCTCGTCTGCCGCCACATCGTCGCGCATCTCGACCCCGCGCAGCCTCCGCAGGCACCGGCGATTGCCCATCCCGACCGCTCCTCGTCCGAAGCGATCGTAGTTGGCGGGGGCATAGCCGGCCTCCTCGCTGCCCGCGTCCTTTCCGGCCACTTCGAGCGGGTCACCGTGCTCGAACGAGATCGCTTGACGGACGGCGCAAAGCCGCGCCGCGGCATTCCGCAGGGCAACCATCTGCACAGTCTTCTCAAGGGCGGCCTGAACGTGCTGTGCGACCTATTCCCCGGCTTCGACCACATTCTCGCCGAACGGGGCTCCGTCGCATTCCAGGCGGCCTTCGATCTCCTCCAGGAAGACGAGCTCGGCACCTGGCCGCAGCGGGAATTCGGCATCCGCCAATACTGCCAGTCGCGCCCCTTGCTGGAATCCTGCATTCGCCAGCGACTGCTCGCAATCGAGAACGTACATATCGAAGACCAGATCGACGCGGGCGAGCTGCTGTGGTCCGCCGACCGCTCGCGCGTCCTCGGCATTCGCGTGAAAGACCCGGACAGCCGCATCTCCGACCGCTATGCCGCCCTGATCGTCAACGCGACCGGCCGCCGCCAGACGATGCTCCACGAGCTCGAGGAAAAGGGATGGCCCGCTCCGGACGAAACCCGGATTCCAGTGGACATTGCCTATTCCACTTCCCTGTTTGAAGTGCCGGCGGACTCCTCGCGAGGCTGGAAGGGCGTCTTCAGCTACACCAGCGGAGCCGGCACGCACAGCTCTCGGGAGGGCGCGGGCCGCAGAGGCGGCTCCATCCTCCCAATCGAGCAAAACCGCTGGATTGTCACTCTCGGCGGCCGCCACGGCAACTATCCTCCAACTGACATGGCAGGCTTCCTCGAATACGCCAGAAGCCTGCCCACGCCGACCATATACGACGCGATCCGGCACGCCCACCCCATTCCCGGCGCCGTCGAGCATTTCCGTGTCCCGCACAGCACCCTCCGCCACTTCGACCGTCTGCGCGAAATGCCGCAGCGCCTGCTCCACGTCGGCGACGTGATCTGCTCCTTCGATCCGGTCTTTGGACAAGGAATGGCTTCGGCTGCTCTACAGATAATGGCGCTCGGCAATCTTCTCACCGAGCGAAAGAACCATCCCGGCTGGCTCGATGGTCTGGAGCAGGCCTTCTTCCGCAAAGCTGCCCGCGTCGTGCAGACTCCCTGGGACTTGGCCGCGAAGTCGCATTTCGAAGCCGGCGATTCCAATACCGGCAGCCAGAGGGAGTACGAGCAATTCCAGGTGCTCTCCCGCCGCGCCATGGAGGACGCGGGCATTCATCGTGTCCTGGTTGAAGTCTTCCAGCTTGTCCGGCTCTATGAGGAGCTGCGCGCCGAGCAAGGCGTGGCCCCCTCTACGCGAGCCGCCCTCGCCGGCGATTGAGCGTGCTGCGGCCATGGCAAGCCGCGGTTAGTTCAAAGCGGTCAGTCCGAGACGGAAACCGGCAGCGACTCCAGCGACCGCATCACCCAATTCGTTCCCCATTTCGGTTCCACGGCGCTGAACTGAATCTTCCTGTGCCGTTCCAGCAGCGTCCCGATGGCAATCCGCGCATTCATACGCGCCAGATAGTGCCCCAGGCAAAAGTGAATCCCGTGGCCGAAGACCAGGAACTGCGAATTATCCCGCGATAAATCCAGCCGATCCGGCTCAACATAGCGCTCAGGATCGCGATTCGCCGCGCCCGCCAGCATCGAGATCATCGTTCCCTTTTTGATGCGCTTCCCATGGAGCTCAATATCCTCCCTGGCAAAGCGCGCCACCAGTTGCACGGAGCTGTCGTACCGAGCCAGCTCGTTGATGCCCTCCGTCAGCAGCTCCGGCGTCTCGCGTAGGCGCTGGATCTGCTCGGGATTCCGCAGCAGCGCATAAAGCCCGTTCGATATCAGCCCGCGCGTCGTCATGTTCCCGGCCACCAGCAAAAGGCTGCACAGCGCAAGCAACTCCTGCATCGAAAGCCTGTCGCCGTTCTCTTCCGCATGAACCAGCCGCGTCAGCAGATCGTCCTGCGGATCCTTGCGGCGCTGTTCCACAATGCCGTGCAGATACCGGTGAATCGCATGGTCTCCGTCCACCGACCGGCGAATATCTTTGAGAGCAAACGATCCCGTGCTGCCCGACATATCGTCCGACCACTGGCGAAACTGGTCACGATCCTCGATCGGAATCCCCATCAGCTCCGCAATCGCCAGCATCGGCAAAGGATATGCCAGCGAGTCGACAATCTCGATCTCCCCGCTCCCGCCGGCTTCGTCGAGCAGTTCGCGCGCGATCCGCTCCACCTTCGGGGCCAGCGCGCGGATCGAGTCCGGCGTGAAAGCCTTGTTTACCAGCGCCCGCAGTCGCGTGTGCCGGGGCGGATCGGACATGATCAGGTTCGGATCGTCCAGCTCCTCCTGCGTGCGCCCGGCCTTGATCTGGCGCTTCTCGATCCACTTCCACCAGTTGGCCAGATGCAGATCGTTGCCCAGCCGGGGATCGTTCAGCATCTGGCGAATATCGGCGAACCGCGTCAGCACCACGCCCGCTCCAAGCCAGCTTCGATGCACCGGATCGCGCTCGCGAAGAGCGCGATAAGCAGGGTATGGGTCTTTGAGCACCTCGGCCGAAAATGGATTGAAGACGACGCCGCTCTGCGCCCGTTCAATCGAGCCCATCACACCTGTAAAGAGCTTCAGACCTGCGTTCTGTATGCGTTTGCCCATTTCGTTAAATGCTCACCGGAAGCTCTTTCAGCCCCCTCAGTCCCCAGTTCCCCTGAATCCGCTTCACCCGATCCGTCGCCAGCCGCAGCTTCGGATACCGCTCCACCAGAATCTGCAGCGCAATCGCGGTTTCGAGCCGTGTCAACGGCGCGCCAATGCAATAGTGGATGCCGCGTCCAAAGGCCAGATGACGGTTGTTCGCGCGCTCGATCAACAGCTTATCCGGCTCCTCAAACTGCGCCGGATCGCGATTGATCGCACCCACCAGCAGAAGTAGCGTCTGCCCCTTTTTGATCTTCCGGCCCTTGAACTCGAAGGCCTCCGTCGCAAACCGGCCATCGACGACAATCGGGCTGTCATAGCGCAGCAGCTCTTCCACTGCCGGCTCAGCCAGCCGCGGATTCGCGCGCACCACCTCCATCTGATCCGGATTCTCGAGCAGCGCGAGTATCCCGTTCCCGATCAGGTTGGCCGTCGTCTCATTGCCGCCCACCAGCAGCAGCGTGCAGATGGAAAACAGCTCATGCATTGAGAGCCGGTCGCCAAGCTCCTCGACCTGCACCAGCCGCGAAAGCAGATCTTCCTTCGGCTCCACCCGCCGCTGTTCGATGATCTCCGTCAAGTATGCCTGATATTCGCGCTCGGCTTTCACTGCCGCCTGCAGGTCGATCAGGTTCGGGTATCCATAGCCGCGCAGAATGTCGTCCGACCAGCGCCGGAACTGCTCCCGATCCTCGGCGCGAATCCCAAGCATCTCAGCGATCACGATCACCGGAAGCGGGTGCGCCAGTCCTGTAATAAGGTCCATCGGCTCATTGCGCTCAGCCTCGTCCAGCAGGTCGTGCACAATCTTCTGAATGCGCGGCGCAAGCGCCCCTACCGAGTTCGGCGTGAAAGCCTGGCTCACCAGCGACCGCAGCCGCGTATGCCGCGGCGGGTCCGAGTGCAGCATCTCCGGATTATCCAGCTCCTCCTGCGTGCGCCCGGCTTTCAGTTGCAGCCTGTGCATGCGAGGCCACAGCGAGCTGTTGCGCAAGTCGTTCGATAGCCGCTTGTCCGCGAAGACCTCAAGCGCGTCCGCATACCGCGAGATAACCCACGGTCCCACGCGGCTCCGATGCACCGGGTCTTTCTCCCGCAGGCGATGGTAATGCGGGTATGGGTTATCGAGGTTTTTCGAATCGAGCGGATTGAACGCGATGCCGCTCTCTACCGTCTCGATGGCCGCGACCACCGACATGACCGCGCGCATCGCAAAACTCTGGATTGCCTCTTTATTCATCATTGGGCGAGATAGCTACGACTTTCTCCAATAGACACCGTGATAGTCAATCGCTTCAATCGGCTCTTCGATTCCGTGCCGGTTGCGATACTCCTCGACCGCACGACGGCAATCGGGCAGCTCATGGTAGTCGTCGACGATGCAGAACCCGCCGCTCGACAACTTCGGATAGAGATTCTCCAGACAATCCATCGTGCTCTCGTAAAGATCCCCATCCAGCCGGATCAGCGAGAACGCCTCGGCATCGAGTTCCGGCAGCGTCTCCGAAAAATATCCCTTCGCGAAGACCACCTGCTCATCCAGCAATCCATAGCGCGCGAAATTCGACCGCACGCCGCTCAGGCTCGTGTCGCGCGTCGGAATCGCCATCCTGTCGCCGTTCTTGAGAATCTGCATCGTATAATGCACCAGCTCATCGCTGGGATCGCTCGCATCGGGCAGCGCCTTCACCGGATTGATGGATTGCAGCACGCGGAAGAAACCGCGCTGCCAGTCGCGGTCGTCAATCGAAGCCGCCGCCTTGAGCGCATAGGACACAATCTTCGGCGCTGCAACCGTGGGCTGCGCGACAAAGCTGTCGCAAACAAAGACTCGGCGCGTTGTGTCGCCATTCGCCTTCAGAATCGCCCGCATGAAAATCGTAGCGCCGCCTGCCAGTACGCCGGTCTCGATCACGTCTCCCGGCACGCCGTTGCTCAGAACCTCTTCGAGGCATTGCTGTATATTGTCCAGCCGCTTGAGCCCGATCATCGTATGCGCGGCCGTCGGTCCGTCCTCGCCCGTCACCCGCTTATCGAGACGAAAACGAGTCCCGGCAACGATGGTCTTGTTGGTTCGATCAAAAATCCATGACGGAACATCTTCATAGAGGATGTTGACGACCGCCCGCTTCACAAGATCGAGGTACAGTGCCTTGCCGTCGCTACCGTCCGGCAGCGGGCCGAGCCCATGCTTCACATAGTCCGCGGGCGGAGTCGATCGTGGAGCTTTCCGCGTCGTGGTTTTGACCGCCATATTCTCTCCCGCCCAGAGTATGATGATGATGCTACAGCATTCAACACAAAACCGAAGACAAAATGCGCTTCCTTCTCACTACCTTTACGAGTGCCCTGATTCTCTTTCTGTGGGGCGGCCTGACCCTCGCTGTCATCCCCTGGCACAGCGCGGTGCTGCACGGCGTTCACGACGAGGCCGCGGTCCTCAAGACCCTCAGTGAACAGGCCGTGGACGGCGGCGTCTACTCCGTTCCCATCGAGCACAAAAACTATACGGCAACCTCGCCCTTCGCCATGATCGTCTATCGCCCGCGGGGTTTCGGCATGCCGGCCGGCGGCGTCATGGCCATCAGCTTCGCCACTTCCTGGCTGGCCTCCATTGTGGCCGCGCTTCTCATGCCAAAGAAGGAAGGACTGAGTTACGCCCGCCGCGTCCTTTTCTTTCTCGGCCTGGGAGTTTTCGCCTCTCTCACCGCTCACATTACAAATTGGACGTGGAGCGGCTACAGCGCCGGCTATACCTTAATGGCAATCTTCGATCTGCTCGCCGGATGGCTTCTCGCGGGACTATTCCTGGCCCGATTCCTGCCCCGGCCAGTCTCCGCAACCGGGGAACACGCAGAATGACCCGCGCCGAGATTTTCGACGTCGTCCGCGGCAATATCCTTGAGGTTCTCCCCGATCTGGACCCCGCGCTGATCGAGGAGTCAAAGAGCATGAGAGACCTCGGCGCAAACTCCATCGACCGCGCCGACATTCTCATCGAAACCATGCGGCAGTTCAAGCTGTCCCTCAAAGTCTCCGACTTCTCCGGCATTACCAACATCGGCGGCCTGGTCGATTTCCTCTTTGCCAAAATAAGCGCGCGGTAACGGAGACTGCCAATGCCCAGAGCCCTGCGCGAGGATGAGGTAGTCGTCACCGGAATGGGCGTCGTAACCGCGCTCGGCGTCGGTGTGGACGCTTTCACCCGTGCCCTGCGGCAAGGCAATTCCGCGCCCCTCAGCGAAGGCTCGATGCTGATCCGCGATTTCGACCTCATCGCGTTCTCTAACTCGCTCCATCTCACTGGCAGCATCTCGCCATCCGTGCGCCAGGCAGCCCGCCGCGCACCGCTGAGCCTTCAGCTCTCGCTCGCGGCCGCTCTGGAAGCCTGGCGAAATGCCGGCCTCTTTCACGATTCTCCCTACGCCTCCGAGCAGGCATCCCTGATCGTCGCCGGGCATAACCTCAACCTGCGCACATCCTACGATCTTGCCGAAAAATTGATCTCCCGGCTCGACTATGTCCCCGCCAGCCATGCGTTACACTTCATGGACACCGATCAAGTGGGGTTCCTGAGCGAAGCGCTCGGAATCCGCGGAGAGGGATTCACAGTGGGCGGCGCATCGGCCAGCGGCAATTCCGGCCTCATTCAGGGACTTCGCCAGATCACCGGCCGCAATGCGCGCGTCTGCGCCGTTGTCGGCGCCATGACCGATCTCTCGCCGCTCGAAATTCATAGCTTCACCGCGGCGGGCGCAATGTCCCCCGACGGAATCTGCCGCCCCTTCGACCGCGACCGGCGCGGCTTCGTCTACGGCCAGGGCGCGGCCTGTCTCATCCTGGAAACCGCGGCCGGCGCGCGCCACCGTGGTTCCAGGCCGCTCGGCGTCCTTCGCGGCGGCGCGCAGTGCCTTGAAGCCAACCGCTCCGCCGAACCCTCCCGCGAAGGCGAGGCCCGAGCCATGCGCGCGGCGATGGCGGACGCGGGCGTGCTCCCCGCCGATGTCGATTACGTCAACACCCACGGCACGGCCTCCCTCCTCGGCGACCAGGTGGAGTTCGACGCGCTCACCGACGTCTTCGGCAATCACTTCCCCGGCGTCTGGCTCAACTCCACAAAAGCCCTCACCGGACATTGCCTCACAGCAGCCGGCGCAGTTGAAGCCGCCGCAACATTGATTCAAATGAACGAGGGCTTTCTTCATCCCACCGCGGGCCTCGAAAACCCGCTCGCCGCCGGCGGCCGCTTTACCGGACCATCGCCCGTCGAGGCTCATCCCCGCATCGCGCTGAGTAATAGTTTTGGCTTCGGAGGCATTAACACCTCCATCGTCATCGAGCACGTCAATGAGCAAATCTGAGGCCTTGTGACCATGGAAGTTGGAATCGAAGCAATCAACGCCTACGGCGGCCAGGCATTCATTGAAGTCCGCGAGCTTTTCGAGAAGCGCGGCCTCGATTTGGCGCGCTTCGAAAACCTGATGATGCAAAAGAAGTCGGTCAACCTGCCGTGCGAAGATCCCGTCACCTTTGCCGTCAACGCCGCAAAGCCCATTGTCGACGCCCTCAGCGAAGACGACCGCAATCGCATCGAGCTCGTAATCGCCGCCACCGAATCCGGTCTCGATTTCGGCAAGTCGCTCAGCACCTACATTCACGACTATCTCAAGCTCAGCCGCAATGTGCGCCTCTTCGAGGTCAAGCAAGCCTGCTACGGAGGCACCGCGGCCCTTCAGATGGCCGCAAACTTCATCGCCTCCGGCGCATCTCCGGGGGCCAGGGCCCTCGTCGTCGCCACCGACATCGCGCGCGCCGCCGCCAAAGGCACCTATGGCGAACCCTCCCAGGGAGTTGCCGCCGTCGCCATGCTGGTCAGCGACACTCCTCACATATTCAAGCTCGACCACGGCGCATCCGGCTGCTACGGCTATGAAGTCATGGACACATGCCGCCCGCTGCCCGAGCTTGAAACCGGCGACCCCGACCTCTCCGTCCTCGCCTACCTGGAATGCGTCGAAGCCACCTTCCGCGCCTACTGCGAACGCGTCGAGGGCGCCGACTACGCATCGACATTCGACTTCCTCGGCTTCCACACGCCCTTCGCCGGCATGGTCAAGGGCGCACACCGCAACGCCATGCGCAAGTTCTTGAAAGCTCCCGCCGCTGAAATCGACGCCGACTTTCAGCGCCGCGTCGCTCCTTCCCTCAGCTACTGCGTCGAAGTCGGAAATGTCTACTCCGCCACCCTCTATCTGGCGCTATGCGGACTCATCGACCACGCCCCGCTCAGCCGCCCCAGCCGCGTCGGCATGTTCTCCTACGGCTCCGGCTGCTCCTCGGAGTTCTACAGCGGCGTTATTACGCCCGAGTCCCGCCGCCGTCTCGCCGGCATGCGCATCGCCGAACGCCTCGCCACGCGCCAGTATCTTGACATCGACCGCTACGACCGCATTCTCGATCTCAATATGGAGTGGATATTCGGCGTCCAGAACAAAAAGATCGACCACACCCCCTACCGCGATCTCTACGACCTGCAATTCGCCGGACGCGGCCTGCTGGTCCTGAAAGAAGTGAAGGGCTTCCACCGAACCTATGAATGGAGTTAATCGTGTCTCCTGAACCGGCTCTGAAAATCGAGCGGCGAGCGAAGCTCCTCTCCGTAACCTTCGCCCGGCCAGCCGAAAACAACACGCTCACCCAGCAGACGCTCAATGAACTTTCCCGCGCCTTCGACGAGGCCGAGCGCGATCCCGCATGCCGCATCGTCCTTCTCGAAGGCAGCGGCGGCTATTTCTGCACCGGCATGGACTTCAGAGAGATGACCAGCCGAAGCACCCACGATCAAAGGAGCACCGGCGACATTCACTACATGGACCTCCTGCGCCGCATCGCCACAACCGGCCTGGTCGTCATCTCCGCCGTCGATGGCCAGGTGATGGCTGGAGGTATCGGCATCGTTGCGGCAAGCGATCTCGTCCTCGCCACTCCCGCCAGCCGCTTCAGCCTCCCGGAAGCGCTCTGGGGCTTGCTCCCCGCCTGCGTCCTGCCGCTGCTGATCCGCCGCATTGGCTTCCAGAACTCCTATCGCATGACCCTCACCACTGAAACCATGACCGCCCGGCAATCTCTCGAAGCCGGGCTTGTCGATGAGCTGGCGGACTCGCTCGACGATGCCGTCCGCCGTCGCTCCCTGCGCCTCACACGGCTCGATCAGGAAACCGTGAGACGCATGAAGGCCTACTTTCAGAAAATGTGGTATCTCTCAGATGCAACGTACGAGACGGCAGTCAACGAGATTGAAACCCTCGTCCGCGACCCGCGCATTCAGGAAAACATCCGCAACTTCGTCGAGCACAAGAGATTTCCTTGGGAGAAAATAGGATGACCGCGGGGCAAATCCAATGAAAATCACGATCCTCGTCTACGGCTCGCTGGGCGACGTGCAACCCTACGTCGCGCTCGGAGCCGGCCTCAAGCGCGCCGGCTACGACGTCGAAATCGCCGCCGACCCTTACTACGCATCGCTCGTCGCCGGCTTTGGTCTCACCCTGGCGCCCGTCCCCGGCAGCCCCATCGAAATCTTTGAGAGCGAAGCTGCCCAGACCGTCGCCGACAGCGAGGCCGGCGTCTTCAAGCGCATCTCCGCCTACGGCGCCTTCAACCGCGAGATGAAAGAGCACATCGCGAAGAACCTGGCCGGCAGTTGGACCGCTTGCCGCGACGCGGACGTTCTCATCTTCTCCTTCAACGCCTTCGGCGGCTACCATATCGCCGAAAAACTTGGCGTCCCTGCCTTTGCCGTCGCTATTGCGCCCTTTACCCGGACTCGCACCATGCCGAGCATCAACTTCGCTCCCCGGCCAAACCTCGGCGCGGCCTACAACATCCTCACTCACTCGTTGACCGAGCGCCTCTTCTTCATGCCGCCGACAAGCAAGCAGATCAACCTCTGGCGCAAAGATTCGCTCGATCTCAAGCCGCTGCCCGCCAAGGGCTACATGCGGCAGCTCTCCCTCACTTCCGAAATTCCCATCCTCTACAGCTTTAGCCCGGAGCTCGTCCCGCCCCCATCCGACTGGCCGGAATGGGCGCACATAACCGGTTACTGGTTCCCCGAGACCGACGCGGAATGGCATCCTCCGCAGGATTTGGCCGACTTCCTCGCCGCAGGCCCGCCGCCGGTCTACATCGGCTTCGGCAGCATGTCATCCAAAGCCAACGGCAAGGCTCCCAAAGAGCGCCTGCAAATGATCTTCGACGCCCTGGCTCAGGCAGGCGAGCGCGGCATCGTCTCCGCAGGCGTGGATGCCGACGCGGTAACTTTCCCCTCCACCGTCTTCCGCGCCGCCTCGCTGCCCCACGAATGGCTCTTCCAGCACGTCTCGATGACGGTGCACCACGGCGGCTGCGGCACTACCGCGCAAAGCGTCCGCGCTGGCGTCCCGATGGTTCTCGTCCCCTTCATGTGGGACCAGCCATTCTGGGCCCGCCGCGTCGAATCGGCCGGTCTTGCCCCCGCGCCAATCCCGCACAAGCGCCTCAACTCCCAAACCCTCGCGCAGGCAATTCGCCGCGTCCTCGACGACCCCGCAATGCGCGACCGCGCCCGCCAGTTCGGCGCGAAAGTCCGCGAAGAAAACGGTGTCGCCACAGCCGTTGCCCTCATCCAGGAGCGTCTGCGCGCCAAAGGAATCGCCCCGTGACCGGAATCCGACCCGAAGACCTGGGCAGCCCCGAGTTTCGCGCCGCGCACGGCGTCCGCTACGCCTACATCGCCGGCTCCATGTACAAGGGCATCGCCTCCCGCGAGCTGGTTCGGCGCATGGCGCGCGCCGGTCTTCTCGGCTACCTCGGCGCCGGCGGCATGAAGTGGGATCGCCTCACCGCCGACCTCGCGTGGCTCCGCGAAAACATCCCATCCGGCGCATCCTATGGAGTCAATCTGCTCTGCAATCTGATGCACCCCGAAGCCGAGGAGCGCACCGTCGATATTCTCCTCAGCCACCAAATTCGCCGCATTGAAGCAGCCGCCTTCATGCAGATTACCCCGAGCCTTGTCCGCTACCGCCTCGCGGGAGTCACCCTTCGGCCCGACGGCTCCACCCATGTCCCCAATATGGTCCTCGCCAAGGTTTCGCGCCCCGAGGTCGCCGAGCAATTTCTCCGCCCCGCGCCGGAACGCATCCTCAAACGCCTCATCGCATCCGGCCATATATCCGAGGCCCAGGCTCACCTTGCCGAGCGCATCCGCATGGCCGACGACATCTGCGTCGAGGCCGATTCCGGCGGCCACACCGACCAGGGCGTCGCCTACGCCCTCATGCCCGCCATGCTCCTCCTCCGCGACCGCATCGTCGCCGAAGAGCAATGCGTAGCGCCCGTCCGCATCGGAGCAGCCGGTGGTCTCGGCACTCCTCACGCCGTAGCGGCCGCCTTCATCCTCGGCGCGGAGTTCGTCCTCACTGGCTCCATCAACCAATGCACCGTCGAGGCCGGCATCAGCGACGCGGCCAAAGACATGCTCCAACAGGCCGAAGTCCAGGACACCGCCATTGTCCCCGCCGGCGATATGTTCGAAATCGGCGCAAAGTGCCAGGTTCTCAAACGCGGCCTTTTCTTTCCGGCCCGCGCCAACAAGCTCTACGAACTCTACCGCCGGCACAACTCATGGGAAGAGATCGACGAGCCCACCCGCCGCCAGATCGAAACCAAGTACTTCCGCAAAAGCGCCGCCGAAGTCTACGCCGAAACCCGCGAATATTACCTGCGGGTCGCTCCTTCCGAGATAGAAAAGGCTGAAAAGAACCCAAAGCACAAGCTCGCGCTGATCTTTCGCTGGTATTTCGTCCACACCGCTCGACTCTCGCTCAAAGGCATCGAGGATCAGCGTGTCGATTTCCAGATCCACTGCGGACCCGCACTCGGCGCATTCAATCAGTGGGTCAAAGGTACGCATCTCGAAGACTGGCGCAACCGCCACTCCGACGACATAGCCGAGCGCCTGATGACCGGCGCTGCATCGATCCTCGATAGCCGCTTCGCCGCATGGAGCACGCAGATCAGCCGCTAATTCCCGCCGTCGCCAGCGAACTCTCCATCAGCTTCTCCGTTGCGGCGGCCATATCCTCCGCCAGTTGCCGCACATCGTAGCCGGTATTCGTCGGCAGCGTCAGTCCGATTCGAATCTCGTCCATATAGTGGCTTACGCTCACCCCGAGATGCGCCCCGGCAAGCTGCGGCGCGCTCACCCAGAATATCCAGGAACGCATCCGCTGCCCCGCCATAAAATACGGCTGCTTCGGACCCGCGATATTCGAGACAATTCCGCTCATCTTATGCGCCTGCGAATGGAACATCCCCACCAGCAGTCCCTGCGGCATCTTGTGAAACGACGAAAGCGACTTGTACTGCATCAGCGGCTCCTGGCTTTCGAGGCTCTCCGTCATCGCCCGCCCCACCAACCGCGCCCGCTCCGCCGCATCCGCCACCGCAACCGGAAGCTGCATGGAAACAGTCCCAAGGTGGTTCGTGAGAACGCCCTTCTGCTTCATCTCCTTGAGGCTCCGCGGCGAGTGCAGGTCCACCGGAATCACCACCGTCAGCCGCGTCAGTGCGGGATCTCTGCCGCTTTCCTCCAGATGCTTGCGAACCGCCCCGGCAACTCCGGACAGCACAAAATCGTTCAGCGTGCAGTCGATCTGCGCGCTCGCCTTTCTCAGCCGCGCGCGTGAGAGCGGCCTGCTGAACGCCGCCACCCGCGCAGCGCTCGGCGCATCGTCAAACCCTGTATCGTGATCCTTCTTGAACGAAGCCGCCATCTTTTTCACGCCGCGGATAAACGACCGTAGCCCGCGCAGGAGCCGCGCCGCAGACCCCGCCGCTTCGTCAGGATGTTTCGACCGCCGCACACCCGGCGGCCGGATCGCATCCGCCACCGCCTTATACTCAACCGTCGCGCCCAAAGCCTCAAGCCTCTCCAGCGACGCTTCCCGCGAAGACTCCAGAATGCTCGTCGCAATCGCCTGCAATGCGCGCCCGTCCCCGTATGCATGGTGAATCCGCAGGATCACCGCCGCTCCATCCTCGTACCGCGGCACGTAAACAAGCTCCCACAGCGGGCGCGATATATCGAGCGGCGTGCTCATCGACTTGCTCAGCAGCTCGTTCATCTCCGCCTGCGTCATCGCCTCGCCCAGCGTTCGCACATGCTCCTCTACATCGACCGCTTCCACCGTCTCCCAGAAGAATTCCTTCTTCTTCCGCACTGGCCTTTGCCGCAGCCGGTGAAACCGCAAAAATGTGTGCTTCACGCGATGCTTCAGCGCATCCAGGTCAATCGGCCCATCCAGAATCGCCATGATGTTCACCGTCGACCACAGCACGGCCTCCGGAATCACGAAGTAGATCAACTCCGCCCCGCGCATCGCCTCCAGTTCCCGCGCATCTTTCGCCGACTCCGGGTATTCGATCATGCCATCCCTCCCGCGGCCGCACACGCAGCCCCGAAGCTGTCAACTCTCGCAATGTTTTTGCCAAACTGCGTCATCAGAGCCACGCATCGGCTCTGCTGCCCGCGGGGCAGGTTGTACTTCACAAAGTTCGCCAGGGTTCCAGACGGCCCGCAATCCACATAGACCGGCTTGCCCTCCGCCTCAATCGCCGCGACCGCCTCGCCTAACTCAACCGCCTCCCGCACCGCGCTCCAAAGCGTATTCACAGGCTCGGCATGAGTCACTTCTTCGCCCCGCGCGGACCACAGCCGCGTCGATGCCGGCCGAAACGCAAGCGCTTTCAATCCCGCAAGGCAGTCCTCGCGCAGCGCATCCATCATCGGCGTATGAAAAGCATGTGAGACCGGCAGAATCTGCGACGTAATGTTCTGTTCCTTCAATCTCCGCTCCACCGCCTCAATCGATTCCCTCAACCCGCTGACCACAAAATGCCCATCGAAATTCCGCGCCGCCACCCACGTCTCGCCAAACCAGTCCGGACGCAAATCCACAATCTCCCATGGCGCAAACACCGCCAGCATTCCACCGCGCTCACAAACCGCTTCCGCCTGCCGTCCCTGCCGTGCCAGCAAATCGAGCACGGCCTCCGCCGGCACGCGCCCCGCCACCACATGCCCAACCCATTCCCCGAGACTATATCCGACAATCGCGTCAGGCCGGTGCCCGCGCCCGAGCAGTGTGCGCGCCATGCTCAACTGAACGCTGAACAGCGCCAGGTGCGTATGCAGCGTTCGATCGAACGGTGCAAACTTATCCGGCCGCGCGCGAAACAGCAGAGAGGTCAGCGGCTCATCCAACACTTCACTCACCTGCTCGCTGCACCAATCCATCGTCGCGCGAAAGACCTCATCGGCCTCGTACAGGTCCAGTCCCATCTGGTAATACTGCGACCCCTGCCCCGAGAACATCCAAACCTGCTGCCCGTTCATATTGGATTCCAATCTACACTGCCGCCCCCAAAATCCGAGACCGGTAATCCCCCACCTGAATCACAGCCACGTCGCCACCACCGGCCCCAGATCCGTCTCCAGCGTCGAGTTCCGTGGAAGCACAATACTCATTGCGCTCGCGCCGCCAACCCACACCTGGAATCGGTATTGTCCGAAGTTCTCAAACTGCCCACCAAATATGCCCCCTCCGGCATACAGTTCTTTCACCGCCAATAGCTCATACGGACACGTCATGCCGCAACGCAGCATCTTCGACAGCGCTTCCTTCGCCGTCCAGAGCATCGTGCAGTGCTGCTCCCGCAAACCCGGCCACGCCGCGCCGGCCGCCTCCAGTTCGCGCGGCAAAATCTGCGTCTTCATCACCTCGCTCCGATCCGGAACCAGATCCTCCACGTCAATCGCAAGCGGATGCGTTTCGGAGTAGCCAATCGCGCACGCCACGCGCTCTGAGTGGCTGATGCTCACTCCTGCCGGCTCCGCCATCCCCGGCCTCACCACGGGATACTGAAAGACCCCGGAGGCAATCTCGACCTTCGCGGGCTCCAATCCCGGGCTCAACCCGCGCAACGCCTGCTTTGCCGCGTATCTTCCCAACAGATAACTCCTCTTTCGTCGATCTGCCGGAAGCGACCGGAAGTATAATTGCTCAACCGGGTGCAGAAACAGCTCCAGCGAATCGGCCAGCGCGCCGTATTCGGACGCAGTAGCCCATGCCAGCGCCGCTCGGAAGTGCGCCTCCTTGCGGGCGATGGAAAGCACCCTTACATGCGAATCGCCGGCGATTATCGTTGACATCATGGCAAGCCAGTCGGGGGATACCGTGAAGTTTGATCCGATCGATAGAACAAAGCTGCAACAACAGGTCGATCAGTGGAACCTGCTGCATCCCGTCAACACTGAAGTCTCCGTCCAGGGATACACAGAAACCAGGCGGACCCGAACCTCCGCCACGATCCTCTTCGAAAAGAAACCCGTCATCTACCTCGAAGGCCACAACGGCTACTTCGACCTAGACGCGGTGACGCCATTCAGCCCTGCCGCGCCTGCTCGGCCCGCGCCGCCCGTCCAGTCTAATCTATGCTTCATGTTCCCCGGCCAGGGATCGCAGAAGAAAGGCATGGGCGAGGCTCTTTTTGAAGCCTTCCCCGATCACGTTCGCGCCGCCGACCAGGTGCTCGGCTATTCCATCAAGGACCTCTGCCTGCTCGACCAGGACAATCGCCTCGGCCTCACTCAATACACGCAGCCCGCGCTCTATACCGTCAACGCGCTGTCATGGCTTGCCGCTGTCGAACTCGACGAAACACCGCGTCCAGCCTTCCTCATCGGCCACAGCCTCGGCGAATACAACGCATTATTCGCCGCCGGCGCATTCGATTTTGAAACTGGATTGCGCCTCGTTCAAAAGCGCGGCGCGCTCATGGCCGAAGCCTCAGGCGGAGGCATGGCGGCCATCATCGGCCTCAGCGGCGATCAGGTCCGCAAGATCCTCGAAGATTGTCATCTCGACCGCATCGACCTCGCCAATCTGAACTCCGACACCCAGACCGTCATCGCCGGTCCCAAAGACGAGATCGATCGCGCCCGCGCCGATTTCGAGGCTTCCGGCGCGCGAATGTATCTCCCGCTGGCAACCAGCGGCGCATTCCACTCCCGTTACATGAAAGATTTTCAGGCGCCCTTTGCGCTCTTCCTCGCGGGCTTTGAATTTCACCCTCTCGCCACGCCAGTCATCTCCAACGTGGAGGCCCTGCCATACGAGCAGCCGCGCATCCCATCGCTCCTCGTAGACCAGCTCATCAGCCAGGTTCGATGGTCGGACTCCATCCGTTACCTCGCCGATCGCGGCATCGACACCTTCCGCGAAATCGGCCCCGGAAATGTCCTCACCGGCATGATGTCCAAACGCCGCCAGCGCGTCTCGGCGTAACTCCAGAAATCGCGGGTAAGTCGAATGAGCTTCCTACAGCGGATTGACGCATTGCAGCAGAACTCGCTCAGCCCCCTGTCGCGCATCCTCCTGGCCAGCGACGGCACATTGACCGACGTCGTGGAAGCCGCCATGCTCGAACCCATCCGCCTCAAGCGCCTCCACATAGAAACCCTCCCGCTCGCCGCCCGAATGGACCCTCTCAACCTCGACGCAGGCGCTCGCGTCATGGAGCGCCGCATCCTTCTCTACGGCAGCCGAACCGGCCACAACTACGTCTATGCCGAATCCTTCCTGGCCCTCGATCGATTTCCCCCAGCCGTATCCCAGGCGCTCACCGAATCCGACACCCCCGTAGGACGACTCTGGTCCGATCACAAGCTGGAAGGCCGCAAAGAGCTGTTGGAAGCCTCCTGCATTCCCGGCAGCGGTCCCCTCGCTGCCTTTTTCCCAGACCACCGCGGCGCAAACATCGTGATGCGGCGTTACCGGATGATCTCCAACTGCCATCCCCTGATACTCATCACCGAGTTTTTCCCCGCCACTCTTTCCGACATCTCCAGCTAAATTCCAGGCGATAGCCGCTTCTGTTTAAAAATCGTAATGAACGAATCCACTCTATCTGGGTCCACCATCCCGATGCAGAATTTCCCCGCCGGCCCGTTCCAGGCCGCGCACCAGCCCGAGATTCTGCCGCCCGGTCACAACCGCTGGAACCGCGGCGCCTGACTGCTCCGCGACGAAGCCCTCCGCCAGCTCGAAATCCTGTTCGACGAGGTATTCCGCGTTCCCGGCACGGATTTCCGCTTCGGCATCGACGGCATCATCGGCCTCGCCCCCCTCCGTTGGCCAGACACGCGATTCAATGAGCAAGACGATAGACTTCCGATCCCGCCAGCATAAACGCGCCTGTTCCGTAAACATAACTTGAGGTCTCAGTGAACGCGCCAGGCGCCGCGCCTATGGGTTGCATCGAGCCCAGGCGGCCATCCTCATACACGTGGGCAAGCAGTCCCCGCAATGCTTTTTCCACGATGGGCTTGTACCGCTTTCGGTCAAGAATTCCTGAGTTGATCCCATAAGCGAACCCATAGGTAAAGAACGCTGATCCAGAGTTCTCCGGCAGCTTATAGTTCGCTTCATCCAGCAGACCCGCTCTCCACAATCCGTCCGTTCCTTGCAGCAAGGCGACTTCTGCAGCCATCTCTCGAAACTGGGCCACATAGCGTGGTCGCGACGGATAGTCCGTCGGCATCTCCGCCAACACGCGCGCCAGTCCAGCAAACACCCAACCATTCCCGCGTGACCAGAAAACCCTGCTCCCATTTGCTTCATGAGCCCCGAAGAACGACTTATCGCGATAGTAAAGGCGATCCTTCTGGCTGTAGAGCAGATTCGATGTAATCCACCATTCGCGGTCCATGAAGTCGAGGTACTTGCGATCTCCGGTTGCTTTCGCCAGTTTCACCAGCACTGGCGGCGCCATGAACAGCGCGTCGCACCACCACCACAGTGGCTTCTCCGCATCGTCCGGCAGGCGCATCACCGCATCCATTCGCTCCCTCGTCGGCGTAATCATGGCTGGATCGTGATAAAGGAAATACAAATCCAGATAAGTCTGGCCGAGAGCCGCATCGTCGGCATGTTCAATTCGCGGGCCAAGTTGCCAATTGAATTTCTTGCCCATCTCCAGCATCGCATCCTGATATTTTTTTCCGCCCGCACCCTCCGGCACAGCCATGAACCCTGCATAAAGTGCTGCATAAGTCCAATCCTGATTGAAGTGCGCATGAGCTCTTTCCAACTGCCAATCCCCAACTTTTTGAATCGCACGGGCGACATCTTTCCGCTTCAGCTTTGGAGACAAGTCGGTAGCAATAGGAAGCACGACTGTTGCTGTGTCGCCGGCGGGGTCTTGCTTAGGCGTCTTCAACTGTCCCGAGAGTGGAAGGACTACCAACACACCGGCGAAAGT
>PMWR01000187.1 GCA_003166055.1 Acidobacteriaceae bacterium | reverse complement strand
TCGGCCAGCTTGCGCACTTCCGCGGCCACCACCGCAAATCCCTTGCCATGTTCGCCGGCGCGCGCCGCCTCAATCGCCGCGTTCAGCGCCAGCAGGTTGGTCTGCCGGGCAATCTCCTCGATGATCGAGATCTTGTTGGCGATCTCCTTCATCGCGGCCACCGCTTCAAGCACGCTCTTGCCGCTCTCCTGCGCGTCCTTGGCGCTCTTGTTGGCGATCTTGTCCGTCTGCTGCGCGTTGTCGGCGTTCTGCTTGATGTTGGAAACCATCTCCTCCATCGACGAAGAAGCTTCTTCGGCCGCGGCCGCCTGGGCGCTGGCGCCCTTCGAAACCTGGATCGAAGCCGTCGAGATCGACTGGCTCGCCGCCGATACCTCGCCGGCAATGGCGCGAACATCGGAGACGGTCCTCGTCAGCCCGGCCACCATTGAAGCCAAGGCCTGCATCAGCTTGTCCTGCGGAGACCGTTCCCGAATATCGACCGTCAGGTTGCCATTCGCGATCTCGTCCGCCGCCGTCGTGATTTCATTCATGGCGGCGACCAGGGTGTTCAGGTTGTTCTTGATCAGGTTGAAGTCGCCGTGATAGGTGTCGGTGATCGGCGGAGGATTGTCTCCTTTGCTGATCCGATCCACGTACCTGGCGGAGACATTCAACGGCTCGATGACCGCGTCGAGAATCCCGTTGACCCCTCGAATGATGTCGGCATACGCGCCCTGCACCGCATCCGGATGGCCGCGCTCAGCCAGCTTCCCCTCTTTGGCGGCATTTGCCAGCTTGAGGAGCATGCTCTGCAGAGTCTGCAGCACCTGGGCGACATTGTTGATCGCCTGCTTCATCTTTTCGTGGTCGCCCNNGTGGTCGCCCTTGTAGGTCTGGGTAATGACTTCGTCGATCTTGCCCGCGGATATCTGGGCAAGAATGCGATTCCCTTCGCCGATAGGCAGCAGAATGGCATCCAGCATGGTGTTGACGCCGCGAACGATCTCCGCGTAGGCGCCCTGGAACTGCTCCGGCTTGCCGCGATCTGAAAGCTGCCCTTCCTTCGAGGCCTCGACCAGGCGCAGCAGTTCCTTCTGCAGGTTGTTCACCACCAGGGCCACGTTGTTGACCGCAACCTTCATTTTTTCGTGGTCGCCCCTGTAGGTCTGGGCGATCAGCTCGTCGATCCTCCCGTTGGAAACCTGAGCCAGAATGCGATTTCCTTCGCCGATGGGAAGAAGGATCGCATCGAGCATGCCGTTCACGTCGCGCACAATCTTGGCGTACGCCCCTTGAAACTGCTCCGGCTTGCCGCGCTCAGAAAGCTGGCCTTCCTTCGACGCGTCGGTCAGCCGCCCCATTTCTTTTTCCAGACCCTGAACAACCACGGCCACATTGTTGACCGCCAACTTCATCTTTTCGTGATCGCCCTGGTAAGTCTGGGTAATCAGCTCGTCGATCTTGCCGCTCGAAATCTGGGCAAGCACGCGGTTGCCTTCCCCGATCGGAAGCAGAATGGCGTCCAGCATCTCGTTCACGCCCTGGACCATCTCGCGATGCACGCCGTTGAACAGCGTTGCCTTGCCGCGCTCCGAGAGCCTGCCCTCCTTGGACGCGTCGACCAGGCGCATGATCTCCTGCAATACGAGCATCGAGTCGTCCTCGGCCAGATGCGTTTTGGCGTTCGACCTGCCGTGACCTGCATGCTCGTCGGTCCCATGACCGCTTCCGCCGTTTCCGTTGCCGGCCCCGTGCAGCTTCCGGCCCTCGCTTACCAATGTATTCGGCATGAAATTCAATCCTCCCTTGCGCTTGCATTCGTCGACTTCCCTTGTCACCCGCCCTTGGGCACGGCATGGGAGGAGTTCGAGACTGAAGCTGTTTCAATCGTTTTTTGACTGGCGCTGGCAAACTGGCCACCGCCGACGCCGTTCCGCCGCTCTGCCTGGCTCGCTCTTCCTGACTCAAGGACCGTCGCGTTTGCGGCCCGGCCCTGAAACTGCAACCGGCCGGCCGCGCGGTCCGTGCGCCAGCGTGCGCACCGCCTCCTGCACCAGCCGCTCGGGGTCGAGGATCAGAGCCACCCTTCCATTGCCCAGAATGGTCGCGCCGGAGACCACCTGCACATGCCGGTAGAAACGGCCCAGGTTCTTGATCACCGTCTGGCAGTCGCCCAGCACTTCGTCGACCACGAAGCCGTAACGCCCGCCCTCGGTTTCGACTACCATGATCTGCTCGATCGCGGGCGGCTCTGAAGCAATGCCGAAGTACTGCCGCAAGCGAATGTATGGAATCAGTTCCCCGCGCACGTTGGCCACATGCTTGCCGTTGGCACGCTCCACGTCGGCGCGCGTCAGCTCGATGCATTCCAGCGTGACCGCCAGCGGCAGCACAAAATACGCCTCCCCCACGTTCACCAGCAGCCCGTCGATAATCGCCAGCGTCAGCGGCAGGCGCAACGTGACGCTGGTGCCCAATCCGGGCTTGCTGGCCACGTCGATGGTGCCCCTCAGGCTATCCACCCGCTGCCGCACCACGTCCATTCCCACTCCCCGGCCAGAGACGTCCGTCACTTGTTTTGCGGTCGAGAAGCCGGGTTGGAAAAGAAGTGCGAAGATCTCGCGTTCCGTCAACGGCGCGTCCGCGGCCACCAGGCCCTTCTCGATGGCGCGCTTTCGCACCGCCTCCGCATCGATCCCGCCGCCATCGTCCGATACCCCGATCAGGACACTCGCGCCTGAATGGCGCGCGGAAAGGTGAACTGTCGCCGTCGAACGCTTGCCGCGGGCCGTGCGCAGGCTGGACGGCTCGATACCGTGGTCCATGCTGTTGCGGATCAGATGCATCAGCGGATCGCTCAACTGATCGATGACTGTCTTGTCGAGTTCCGTGTCCGCGCCTTCGATGGTCAGTTCGACATCCTTGTCCAGATCGCGCGCCAGGTCGTGAACCAGGCGGCGAAACTTCTCAAACGTGCCGCGGATGGGCGTCATCCGGATGTTCATCGAATTCTCCCGCAGCGCGGAGGTCAGCCTTTCAATCTCCTCCGATACCTCGGCCACCTCGGGGTCGTCGCGCCGCGCGGCCAGCTCGCTCATCCGCGCCTGCACCGTCACCAGCTCACCTACCAGATTGACGAACTGGTCCAGCTTGACCGCGGGCACGCGCAGGCTCGATGCGTTGTCGGCCTTGTCGTAGGTCCGGCGTCCTCCGCCCTCGGTGCGGTGCTCCTCAAGCGCCCTGGCCGTCGCGTCGGCTTTCAATAGCTCCCCTGGCCCGCGGTCCTCTGAAGGGTTGGCGGGTTCAATGGTCAGCTCGCAACAGTCGTCGACGAAGATGAACACATCTTGGATCGCATCCTGGCTCGCGGCGGTTGCCAACACCATCTCCCAGCAGACGTAGCAGCGCTCCGGATCGAGCTCGGCGAGCGGCGGAAGAGCGGCCATCGAGGCCCGAAGCGACAGCCCACCCATCTGGCCCAGCTCACGCAGCAGCAGAAAAGGATCGGCGCCTCTGCGCATCAGGTCGGCTCCCGGCGCAAACCGGATGTGCCAGTCGCGGATCGCCCCCGCGGGACTCGTGGCCTGTGNNATCTCCGCCCGCGCGCCTGCCTCCGCGGCCGCGCTCTCAGCGTTGTCCTCCAGCAGCACGCGGATGCGATCGAGCGCTGTCAGCGTGAGATCGATCAGCTCCGAGTTTATCGCCAGCCGCCCGTTGCGGACCTCGTCAAAGGCCGTTTCCAGGTTGTGCGTGAAGGCGGCCAACTCATCGAAACCGAACATGGCGCCGGACCCCTTCAGCGTATGCAGGCCCCGGAACACCCGCCCCACCAGCTCCGCATCGGCGCGATTCTCGTTCAGCTCCAGCAGAGCCGACTCCAAATCCACAAGAACATCGCGCGCTTCCTCACAGAAGCTGTGTCTGAACTGATCGACGCTGCCTACGGTTGACAACTACCCCACCCCGCTGACTTGGCTGATCCCGGCCGAAACCGGAAACTCGTGAAACCCGGCACTGCCAAGAGCCTTCAAAACCGGCTCCGGCATCGTGCCCGCAAGCGCGAACTCAAGCCCTGACGCCTTCGCCTCGCGCGCCGCCGCCCGCAGTAATTGAACGGCGGTCACATCCAGGCCCGACGCCTTCCCGAGCGACACGCGCACCTCTTTTGCTCCGCTCAGCGCTTCGATCAGCANNTCCTTGACCTTCCGCTCATATCTGTTTCTTCGCCTTTGATAGAGCAATTCGTGAGTAGTCAATGAAGCGATTCTTCTTGGAAGAACCTCAGAATTGAGCGCCTACTTGATCAGCTTCTGCACCACTGCGGTGAGTTGCTCGGCGTTGAACGGCTTCACGATCCAGCCGGTCGCGCCCGCTTTGCGCCCCGCATCCTTCTTCTCCGCCTGCGACTCGGTGGTGAGCATCAGAATGGGCGTGAAAGCGTATCCCTGGAGCTTGCGCACCGCGGTGATCATCTCGATCCCGTCCATTCGCGGCATGTTCAAATCGGAAATCACCAGGTCGAACTTCTGCCGCCCGGTCTTTTCAAGCCCATCCCTGCCATCCACCGCCTCCGCCACCTCATACCCCGCTTTGCTCAACGTGAAGTTGACCATCTGGCGAATACTGGCTGAATCGTCCACGGCTAAGATTTTTCTCATTGCTGACCCCCATACGCCCTGAAACCAGGAAGAAAAATCCTTCCTGGCTCGCTTGCCGATCTCAAAACAACTCCACGTCGTTTCCCGCGAGGCTCATTTGCCGCCTCGGCAGCGGCTCCCCCTTGAGAACCGCGCGCAGCACCTGGCGCTCAATCTCCGTTGTGTACGCCGCAGCGAAGAGAGATTCCGCTTCCACCCGATCGCACCGGCCCAGCGCGCCCGGAACCTCTCGCTCGATGAGCCGGCCGAGATCCTCGATCGTCCTCCGCACGCCTCCCGCGCGGGCAAAACATCCTTCCAGGCGGTCGGCCCTTGCGCCGATCGCGGCTGTCTTTGCCTGCATCCTTCCCGTGGAGCTTTCGATCTCCTTTGCCTGCCGGGCCGCGAAATCCGCCGAGCCGCGGAGTGTCTCCAGCCCCGCGCCGGTCTCGGATTGAGCCTCCCGCAGCCCGTGATTGCCCTCTTCGGAGAAGTGCCTGATGCCCTCCTGAACCTGCTTCACCAGCTGCAGGATTTCCTCCATGGCCTGTCCCGACCGATCGGTAATTCCGCTCCAGACCGCCGCCAGGCGCTTGATGCTCTGCGATATCTCGAGGATGGCATCGGCCTTCGGCCCCAGGTGGCTGGCCTCGATGATGGAGTTGAAGGTGAGCAACCGCAGCCGGTCGCGCGCCCCGGTCGATCGTGCCAGATGCTCACCCACCAATTGCATCAGGTTGGAGAGGCCTGCCAGCGTGCTTTGCACCTCGCTGTTGACCGCCTGGCTCTCCTGCTCCAACATCTCAATCCCGCCCAGCTGTGCGGAAAGCTCCCGCACTTCGAGCAGAACCTTGGGGCCGATCTCCACCACCCCGGAACAGCCGATCCTCAGAATCCCGTCCATGCACGTTCTGATCCGCGAAACCCACTCACCCACGGTCTCCCCTATGTTCGTCAACTGCCCGGCCTGGATTTGAAGACCGGCAGCGATCCGGGGCGCCTCCGGAGATCCCTCAAAATCCCCGTCCTCCAGATTCCCATTCTCCAGCCCGCGCACCTTGCCGGCGACGATGCGCAGCCCCTGGCTGACGTGCTCCAGTTGCTGGCGGGTAATGTCCTCGACCTGAACGGCCGCGACAACACCCGCAATCTGGCCGGCGATCTCAACCACGCAGACTCGAAACTGCTCCGGAGTCTCTAAAAGCGCGGTGAGCCTGGAGTTGACCATCGCCAATGCCTTGCCCAGGTCGGTTTCCATGCGAGCCAGTTCCTGTCGGATATGGGGTAGTTCGACCGCCAGCATCCGCCGGGTCTCTTCAATCGCGCGTTTGCGCTCCTCCGTGTGGCTGGCGAGCTCTTTTGTACCCTTCGCCACCGACTCAGAGAAGTCGTCCAGTTGGTGCGCCAGGTATTGGAATCCATTCCCCAGCTCGCCCAGCCTGGCAACTTCGATGTTGGTGAGCACGCTCAGCGTTTGGGTCTCGCGCGCAATCGCTCTCTGCTCGCGCGTCAGCTCCGACAGACCCTCCAGCAGCTTTGCCTCGGAGGTTACCGTATCCAGAACCCCCGAGGTCGCCTTCAACCGCCCCTCAAGAAACTGCCGTGCCGCAATGCCCAGCGACTCCGCCCTGCCCAGCACCGAAAGAACGCTCTCGGCCTCTACGCATTCCACAATCGCCGCCGCAAGACTCAAAATCACGTCCGTCTCGCGGGCCAGGTCCCCAAAGTCGCGAACTACGCCTGCGATCTCGTCTTCTGAATCGCGCACCAGCTCCTGAAGCTCTCGATCCGCCTGCTCCAGCGTGGCAGCCATCTCCGATCTGCCGGCAACAGCCATCCCCTTTGGTCCTTCCACTCTCGGCCCTTCCGGAATCCGCGCCCGCACTCTCCCCTCAAATGAAAGTGCACACGCCTGTCAGACACGTATTCATGCAGTGAATTGCCGCTCCTCCTGGAACTCGAAGCTCGCCGAAAAAAAACGGTACGCACACAGCACGTGCACAAAGCTCCGCCGTCTCCTCGACTTCCCTCTCGACCTTATCGGACAATCGAGCGCGGCAATCTTCCGATCCCGCCGCTCCGGCGCGGAATTCTCAAGTGTTTCCCGAATGCGAAGAGGATTCCTGATCAGGAACGGTTTGCGAGAATCGCTCCCGGTCATGGGTCTGAGCTCGAGAACTCACGCCTCCCGCCAGCAAACTCCGCTCACTAGGACTAAAGTGGAATAGTCAAGTTTCAAAAGCAGCAAGCAAGGTGGGGTAGAGAATTGCCCGAGTCCATCGATTGGCCTCTCAAGTCACAACCGGCCCGGCCACGCCGCCGCATTATCTTCGTTCTGTTCGCCATCGCCGCCCTCATTCTCTTTTCGGGCCGCACCGCCCTCTCCTACTGGGTTGACCTGCTCTGGTTCCGCTCTCTCGGCTACAGTGAGGTCTTCTGGAAGTCGCAAGGCATTGCCTGGGGCATCTTCTTCGGTTTTGCCGCAGCCACATTCCTGGTGCTCTATGGCGCATTTTCTCTGCTCAAGCGCGCCCACGCCGGCGATCTCCCCGGCAATCACACCATCTACATCGGCGGCAACCCCATCAACCTGCCCGTCGCGCCCGTCCTGCATGCCATCGCCATCATCGTCGCATTGCTTATCTCGCTGGCCACCGGCGCGGCCATGCAGGCCCAGTGGCCCACCTTTGCTCTCTACTGGTATGCCCCGCACTCGACCGGCGCCGTCATCGACCCAATCTTCAATTTGCCCCTCAACTTCTATCTCTTTACCCTGCCCGCGTGGCAGCTCTTTGCCGGCTGGTTGATGACCATGGCGTTCATCGTCGCCGTCCTCGCCGTCCTGTTTCTTCTTGTCGCCGGCAGCGCGCGCGCCATTGAAACACGCCTTAGATCGCGCTTCGAGTTACCCTGGCGCGGACTCTCCTTCGCGCTCGGATTCCTCCTGCTCACCTTCGCCATCCGCGTCTATCTCAGCCGCTTCGAGCAGTTATTCGACCACCACACCATCTTCGACGGCGTCGCCTACACCGGCGCGCACGTTACCCTCACCGGGATGCTCTTGGTCTGCGCAGCCCTCGTTCTCGGCGCCGCCATCGCATTTGCCGCGGCCATCTTTGGCCCGCGCGCACGCTGGCTCCTTGCCGCTGTGATCCCTGCCGCGCTTTGCTACGTTGCCGTCGGCATCGTCAGTTGGTATGTCTCCAGCTTCATCGTCAAGCCCAATGAACTAGTGCGCGAGCAGCCCTACATCGTCAACAACATCCAGATGACCCGCCAGGCCTACGGCCTCGACCGCTTCTCCCAGACTGAATTCCCCGCCGAAACCACCGT
>PMWR01000077.1 GCA_003166055.1 Acidobacteriaceae bacterium | reverse complement strand
ACTGGAGAATGACCTTCACCTTCAACGGAGAAGACGCAATTCTCGTGGACTACCAGGATTACCACGGTCGATAGGAGGCTCCCTATGCCCATGATGTATAACCCGCCCCACCCCGGCGAATTACTGCGCGAATATCTCGGCGAAGTGCAGGTAGGAGTGGCGGCAAAGAAGCTGCGCGTGGCGCGGTCCACGCTTTCGCGCCTTCTGAATGGGCGAGCGTCGTTCACGGCGGCGATGGCGCTGCGATTGGCCGATGCTTTTGGCACGGAGCCGGGCATGTGGCTCGACCTTCAGCAGCAGTATGATTTATGGCATGCCGCGCAGCGCAAGCGACCCAAAGTGGAGAAGTTCTTCGAAGCGGCGTAGAAGCTTAAGGGCTCAGAAACCTGACTTGGGCCAGCTTGTCGTTACTTAGCCACAACGCTCTCCACCACGGACGGAACCACCACCCGCAGCACCTCAGGCACCACCAACCAGGCCACGTAGGCGGCGAATGCCCCAATCGGCAGGCCGAACACTGAGGCAAGGAGAATTCTGAAACGGTTGTGCCGGTCGATCATGGGAAGACCTCCTGCAATTCCCCTACGTTCCCCGCACGAGCGTAGTTCCAAAGAATCGCGCCGCTCATCATCAACGAATCCCGCCAGCCACCATCCCCACCGCCTCAACCGCGTTCCCAGCCACCAACAGCAGCTCCCGGTTCTTCACCTTCAAAAACCCTGCCGCCACCGCCGTATCCAGAAACATCAGCAGCCCATCCCAATACCCGGCCGTGTTCACCAGAATGATTGGCTTGGCATGCATCCGGAGTTGCGCCCAGGTCACCACTTCCAGCAGCTCCTCAAGCGTCCCATATCCGCCCGGCAGCACCACAAACGCGTCGGCCAGCTCCGCCATGCGCGCCTTGCGCTCGTGCATTGTGGAAACAAGTTCCAGCCTCGTCAGCGCCGCGTGCGCAATCTCTTTTCCGGCCAGCACATCCGGCAGCACGCCGATCACCTCGGCCCCTCCCGCCAGCGCCGCGTCGGCCACCGCGCCCATCAACCCCACGCTGGCCCCGCCATAAACCAGCCCCAACTCGGCCGCGGCAAGCGCCGCGCCCAGCGCCCGCGCTTCCCTAAGGAAAGCAGGGTCATTGCCGTTGGCCGATCCGCAGTAAACCGCAACGCGCCGCGCAGGCTTGCTCTTCGATGTCATGATGCTCTCAGGATAAATCCGAGACGGCGAAGACTATTTCAAATTAAGGTAATCCGCCGGCGTAAGAATTGCGATTCCGCGAAACGGATGTAGTTCCAGCAAATCGCTGTCTCCGGTTACAATCGCATCGACCCGCCCATCGACCGCCAGTTCAAGGAACATGTCATCTTTCGGGTCGCGGCAGGCACGAATGGAGTAGAAAATCTCGATCCTCTCGCAGGTCCTCATGTACTCCGCGAGCAATCGCTGCCGAATGCCCGTTTCCAAATAACGGTCAAACTTGGCGCGGCCGAATACCTCAACCAATTCGAGCAGAGTTGCATCCGACGCCAAAATGGTGGCTTTCTGCGCCTTGAGCAAGGCGTGGCTAGATGTCGATCCAGGAAACAGCAGACCGCTCAACACCACGTTCGTGTCCAAAACCAGCCGTTCGGCTTTGCTCATTTTTCAGTCAGGATCTCGGCCAGAATCTCCTCAGTCAGGCCATTTGCCTTGGCCTGTTCGGACGCAATCGCGGAAAGGCGGTTGAATTCAGCCCAAGGGTCCTGGCGTAAGCGGTCGTATTCCGTCGCTGAGATAACCACAGCAATGTCTCGCGCATGGCGCTGAATCTTCACCGGTTCCCGTTGAGCGGCATCGAGGACGGCTGCAAAGTTCTGGCTCGCTTTTGTGGCGGAGATCTTCTGCATGCAGGTATTCTACATAATTTCTAAATTATCTGTAAAATTCAGATTTTCCTGAGAGCGTGTGCGAAGCCCCTTGAATCCAATCGCCGTCAGCCATGCCCGGCCCGCCACACCTGAACCCGCTACACCCGAACCCGCTACACTAGACACAGGAACCTTCCCGCCGGATGCCGCCTTGCAGTCGCTCACCGAAAGCCTGAACCCCGAACAGCGCGCCGCCGTTGAGGCCACCGAAGGCCCCCTGCTCATTCTGGCCGGCGCCGGCTCCGGCAAAACCCGCGTCATCACCAGCCGCATCGCCTGGCTCATTCGCGAAAAGGGCGTCGCGCCCGACTCCATTCTGGCCGTCACCTTCACCAACAAGGCAGCTACTGAAATGGCCGCCCGCGTCGACCGTCTGCTCGGCCACTCGTCGTTGGCCAAGCCGCTCATCGCCACCTTCCACTCCATGTGCGTGCGCATGCTGAGGCGCGACATTGAAGCGCTGAAAGTCAACGGCCAAGGCCTGACCCGCTCCTTCGCCATCTACGACGAAAACGACCAGCAGGGCATTGTCAAGCAGGTCATGCGCCGCATGGGCCTCGACACCAAGCAGCTCACGCCGCGCACTGTCCTGGGCCGCATCTCCTGGGCCAAGAACCACATGGTCGATCCGCAGGAGTACTACCTGGGCAGCAAGGACCCCAACAGCGAGCGCATCGCCCACATCTACCAGAGCTACAAGGCTGAATTGCGCAAGAACAACGCGCTCGATTTCGACGACCTGCTGCTTGAAGCCGTCCGCCTGCTCAAGGTTTCCGGCGAAGTGCGCGAGCGCTACCAACGCCGCTATCGCTATCTTCTCGTCGACGAGTACCAGGACACCAATCGTCCCCAATACGAGATCATGAAGCTGCTGGCCGGCGAGGCAAAAAACGTCTGCGCCGTGGGCGACGAAGATCAGAGCATTTACTCCTGGCGCGGCGCCGATATCCGCAACATTCTCGAGTTTGAGAAGGATTTCCCCAACGCCAGAATCGTCCGCTTGGAGCAGAACTACCGCTCCACGCAGAACATTCTTGAGGCAGCCGGCGCCGTGGTCGCCAACAACCTGAAACGCAAAGGCAAGAAGCTCTGGACCGACCGCCAGGGTGGCTCGCTGATCGGCTACTACGAAGCCCCCGACGGCGAAAACGAAGCCCTCTTCATCGCCGACCGCATTCAGACCTTTCTGCGGCAGACAAGCTCGTCCGAAACGCAAGAGCCCGGAAGGGCCGCCGTCCTCTACCGCACCAACTCGCAGTCCCGCCTGGTCGAGGAAGCGCTGCGCCGCTACAACATCCGCTACACCATGGTTGGCGGTTTCAGCTTCTACGAGCGCGCCGAGATCAAGGACCTGCTCGGCTACCTGCGCCTGGTTCGCAACCCGCACGACTCGATGGCCCTCAACCGCGTCATCAACACCCCTGTGCGCGGCATCGGCAAAACAACGCTCGAAACTCTGGAACGCCTGGCGCTTGAAACCGGGCAGTCCACCTGGGACGCGCTCTCGTCCGCCATCGCCAACCGCCTCATCCCCAACCGCGCGCTCACGGCCCTCGAATCCTTCCGCCAGCTGATTCTCGATGCGCAGGCCATGATGGACCCCGACTTCGCCGGCAAGCTCTCCGCCGACGTAGCTGCCGGCGCGGAATCGGCAGACGCCGACACCGGTTTCGAATTCGGCGCGGCAGAATCGGCCAGCGCGGACTCCGCAACCGCATTCGAATTCGGAGGCAATGAAGACCAGCTCACATTGCTTGACCCCGCCAGCTTCAATCCCTTCGCCGAAGTCCCCAAACGGCCGTTCCTGAAAATGCCAAAGCAGGCCACCTCACCGGATCGGCCGGAACCCGATCCTGGCGCAGAAACTGCGCCTGCCGAGGGCTCCGACGAAAAAACAGCGTTCCGAAGCCCCGGCGACGCCGCAACACTCCCCGAGCTGATCCGTTTCCTCATCGACCGCACCGGCTACATCAAGGCCCTTGAGACAGAAGGCTCCCCTGAAGCCTTCAGCCGCATTGAAAACCTNNGCCGAATTCCTCGACCACGCCGCCCTCGCCTCCGACACCGATCAGTTCGACCCCGAAGCCCGCGTCACCCTCATGACCCTCCACGCCGCCAAGGGCCTCGAATTCCCGCTCGTTTTCCTCGCCGGCCTTGAGGAGGGTCTCTTCCCGCACTCGCGCACTCTCAACAACCCCGACGAGCTCGAAGAAGAGCGCCGTCTCTGCTACGTCGGCATGACTCGCGCCATGAACACACTGATCCTCACCCGCGCGCACTATCGCAGACGCTACGGGAACGACGCGCCGGAAGTCAGCATGCCCTCGCGCTTTCTTGAAGAAGTCCCGAACCAGCTGGTTGAAAGCCTCAGTGAACGCCCGCAAAACGCCGCGCGGTACACTCCCGGCTACCCCAACACCTATGGCTCAAGATTTGGTGCATCCCGCCGCACCGCCCACTCCAGCGAATTCGATGACCGGCACTACAGCTACGAAGACGAGAGCCAGGAGGCACACAACCTCGCCGGCGGCAACAAGGGCTCCAGCAGCAAGAGCTCCCCGGCCAAGCCCTTTGTCGCTTCATGGATGACCGCCAAGGCGCCTCCGTCCAACGCGGGATCGAGTCCAACAGGAAAAGCCGCGGAGGCGAGCGTCGATGCCAAGCCCGATTCAATCGACAACATCGCCCGCTTCTTCGCAGGAAATGCCGGTCACGGCAAGCCCGGAGCCTTCGCTCGTCCGTCCATGGACATCCCCGAACCCACCGGCGCGGCCAATCTAAAAAAAGGCCAGCGCGTCCGCCACTCCAAATACGGTGAAGGCACCATCCTGATGCGCGAGGGCGACGG
>PMWR01000618.1 GCA_003166055.1 Acidobacteriaceae bacterium | reverse complement strand
TGGATGATCTTGATGGCGTCGGCTTCATTGGGCGGCGGAACTTTGACGGCCTGGAAGCGGCGCTCAAGAGAGCGGTCTTTCTCAATGGACTTGCGGTATTCGCCTGGGGTGGTGGCGCCGATGCACTGAATCTCACCGCGGCTGAGCGCAGGCTTGAGGATGTTGGCCGCGTCGAGCGAGCCCTCGGCGGAGCCGGCGCCGACCAGGGTGTGCAGCTCGTCAATGAAGACGATGGAGTTCTGATTCTCCATCAGCTCTTTCATAATGGTCTTGAGGCGCTCTTCAAACTGGCCGCGGTACTTGGTGCCGGCGACGATGAGCGAAAGATCGAGGCCGAGCACGCGCTTGTCGGCGAGGAAGCTGGGGACTTCGCCGTCGGCGATGCGCTGGGCGAGGCCTTCGACGATGGCTGTCTTGCCGACGCCGGGTTCACCGATGAGCACCGGGTTGTTCTTGGTGCGGCGGCACAAAATTTGAATCACGCGCTCAAGTTCGCCGTCGCGGCCGACCAATGGATCGAGCTGGCCGTCCATCGCGGCCTGGGTCAAGTCGCGGCTGAACTCGGCAAGCAAGCTCGATTCACGCTGGCGCGCCTGAGCCGGGGCTTTCTCCTGGGTGACGCGGGCCAGCTCATCGCGAATCTGCGCGAGCTTGAGGCCGCGCTCCTGGAGGATCTCGGCGGCGAAGCATTTTTCTTCGCGCAAAAGACCGAGCAGCAGATGTTCTGTGCCGATGTGCTTGTGGCCGAGGCGCTCAGCTTCTTCAGCCGCGTAGGCCAGAACGCGCTTGCACTCGTTAGAAAGCGGCAGATCGACGGAGGTCGAGACCTTTTCGCGGATGGTGGTATGAGCCTCGATTTGTTTGCGGATCGACTCAACCGAGGCATGGGAGCGCAGGAAGCGGTTGGTCAACGCTTTGTCCTCGCGCAGCAGGCCGAGCAGCAGGTGCTCAGTCTCGATATAGGGCGAGCCGAATTGGCTGGCCTCGTATCGCGCGAAGAAGATCACACGCCGTGCCTTCTCCGTATAGCGTTCGAACATGGTGTTCTCCCTTTTCGAGCAGGCTATCGGCTGGAGTGGCTGTCCGGTTATATGCCGGCCTCGGCCCACAAGCGCGTGCCATTTCTTTAAACATCGCCGCCGGAGGCCCCAGGAAAATGAATATCCTGCCGCCGAACAGCTCTTTTGGATGGTTGAAGAGGTTCGCTTTCCCTCGCTTGTCCTCGGCGATCGTGCCGCGTGTGGACTCCCATCCTGCCCATGCAGCCCGGAAAGGTGAAGAAAACTCAACCAACTCCGAGGCCGGCTACTAGATAAGACTCAAAAAACACCGGAAACGGTGCTTTATCCGATGCAGGTTCCCGGATTAATGACCGGTTTGGGAAGTCGTTGACAAAGCCACGAGCCGCCCACCTTCCAGGCGCAATGCTCGCGTACATCGTGCGGCGAGGTCAAGGTTATGCGTCACCATGATTGAGGTGAGGCCGTGGCTTCCGTGCAGACGTTCAATCAGATCAAAGACGCGGCCGGCCGTGATTTCATCCAGGTCGCCTGTGGGTTCGTCGGCCAGCAGCAACCGGGGATTGTTGACCAGGGCGCGAGCAAGGGCCACTCGCTGCTGCTCACCGCCGGAGAGCTCGCCGGGGCGATGATCGGCGCGATCGTCTAAACCTACTTCTTTGAGCCAGTTAGCCGCCAAGGTGACCGCCTCGCGTTTGTTGGTGCCGCGAGCGAGCAGCGGCATGGCCACGTTTTCCAGCGCCGTAAACTCCGGCAGCAGGTAATGAAACTGCCACACGTAGCCGATTTCCCGATTGCGAAAGGCTGCCGCCTCGCGCGGGTTGAGTTGGGCCACGTTGGTTGACGCGCAGTATACAGTTCCCGCGGAGGGAGCATCAAGGGCGCCCAGAATGTGCAAAAGTGTGCTTTTTCCCGCGCCGGACTGGCCGACGATGGCCACCATCTCGCCGGGGTCGACCTGGAGGCTGAGGCCACTAAAGAGGTTAAGGACGCCGCGAGCGGTTTTGTAGGTCTTCTGGAGGTCGTTTACCTGGATGATGGGAGCCCGCAAGTCCGGGTTCCGCGTGGAGCGGGAGGCCTGGCCGGCAGCCGCTGAAGAGGTTTGCATCATTCTGTTCCCATTATTTTAACGTGCCGCTATGGGATTGGATGCGGATTTGGCGCGTGAGTGGGGGAATCTGTGGTACTGCGGGATGTGTTACGAACTGGGGACTAAGGGACTGAGGGATTAGGAAGCGCGGCGGGGTTTAGGCGGGCGATGCGCCCTTTGGGGCCGACGATGAAGGGGAGAGACAGGGCNNGTGATCCAGGCCTTGATCGACTCGCCCCATTGGACGGTGGAGCGGTAGCCGTGAGGTGGGGTGGTGGAGGCGGTCCATGTTTTACCACCATCTGAGGACCATGTGGCAGTACCGGCGCTGTCGTTGGGCTTGGTGTAATCACCGCCTACGGCGATCCAACGACGCCAGTCACGATAGTTCAACGAGAAGAGACCAGCGGCACTTCCTTTGGGAAACGACGGAATGGCGATTGCCGTCCACTGCGTATCCCTTCCGCAGGTGTCGCATCCTTGGAAAAGTCGCGCTCCTGTTGGACTACCTGTGCCGAACGCGAAGAAATCGTCTGTCCAGTTGACTAACAACGAAGAATTGCTTGCGGCGAAGGCTCCTTCCTTCAAATTGTTTTGAAGGCCTCTATGTTTCCCGTGTTGCCACGTATCACCTCCGTCCACCGAATCCAAGATCGAGAATTCTCCATCAACTGGGTCGCCGAGAATCATCAGATTCTTCTGGTCAGCAACACTGATCGAATCCCAGAATCCATCCTTGTCCGGGTCGGTGAATACAAGCGTCCACGATTTGCACCCGTCGATGGTTTTGTAGAGGCGGCTTTTGTCGCCCGGTCCGGAAGCCATCACAATCGCAGTCTGCGCGTCCCAGGCTTGCACACCGCGAAAGTCGAGCGTGGCGCCGTCTTTGTCTCCGTCAGGGATGGCGCAGGTCTGCCAATGCGCGCCGCCGTCGATGGTCCTCAGCACGGTGCCGCTGGAACCGCTGGCCCATGCAGTTTTGCCGTCGACTGAATCGATGCCGCGCAGGCTCGCGGTGGTGCCTGATTCCTGCATCCGCCAGGCCGGCTGCGCGGGCACAGGCGGCACAGACGGAGTCTGAGCAGCGGCCGACGCTGCAGCGGCAACGAACAGGACGAAGCGAACTAGTTGCATGGCTGACAGTATAGAGGCCCGAACAAAACCTCGCACACGGCCCAACGCGCGATAGGAGATGAGAAGAATCCAACGACTCACGTAACCCACNNCGCAGCGTTTGCCATGGCGGCAGGCACGGCGGCGGGACAGCAATCGTTCGAGGAACGATTTGCCGCGCACAACAGCGCGATGACGGCGCTGCAACCGGCTTTCGTGACGCCGCTCGTCGAGTGCGATCCGCGGCTGATCCAATACTTACGTGCCTCTTTTTCGCACGAGTACACCGCCGCGCGAACGGAGACGGTGAACTACGGGAACGGCCGTGGTTTCGGCGTCATCGCCGGCAATCGCTTGGAGTTCGACTACCTGCCGCCTTCCTACATTCAGCACAACAGCAGCGCGGTCGACGGCTTGGGCGATACTTCAACGCTAGTGAAGTACCGCATTGCGTCAGGCAACGCGGAACATGGGAGCTTCGATGCGGCGGCGCTGCTGAACCACAGCTTTGCGACCGGCAGCTACAAGAACGGCGCGACGACCGACACGTGGGGTCCGACGCTGGCNNCGCAGGGCCGGTCAATTGCATGGAATGCGCTGGTGCAGGCGCATGCCGCCGGACATGTGTGGTTCGAGGTGGAAAACAACGCCACGTTCTACAACCGTGGAGAACACGACGGCCTGATGCAGAATTTCATCACGCCTGCGGCCTTTTATGTATTCAGAAGCAAGGAGTGGAAGCCTACGCATCCTTTCCTCATCGTTGACGGCGGGATGCAGATCGCGACGTCCGCATTCCATACCTACAATCACAACCTGATCTCCGAAGCGCGCATTCTTTTCTAAAGCTCCTCTTGAAAGTTCGCAAGGACGAAGGTGCCAAAAGCCGTTACGGAAAGATGAGCCTTGACCGCGAGGCGGGGTGGGCGCAAGACTAGAACAACCCAGCAACACCAAAGTCTCTGTACCTAATCAGTCGCACGAACAAGCAGCGAAAGGCGCATCGGTGACCAGGCAATCGGCCTCGACAGGCGAAGTGTACCCGAAAACCAGTCCGGAGAACTACGGGCTGCACAGCGGCGTGCTGGGGCCGTTGGAGACGCTTGCCCAGTCGGTCTCCGCGATGGCTCCTTCGACTTCGCCGTCGCTGACCATTCCGCTGGTGTTTGCGCTGGCCGGAAATGCTACGTGGTTTGTGTATTTGCTGGCCACCGGCGCCACCTTGCTGGTGGGCTTTTGCGTGAGCCGTTTTGCGCGTTTGTCGGCTTCGCCGGGATCGCTTTATTCCTACGCGTCCGACACGCTGCCGCAGGTTTTTGGCGTGACGACGGCGTGGGGCCTGCTGCTGGCTTACCTGGCAACGGGCGCTTCGGTGGCGGGGGGTGCACTCTATTATGCAGGGCTGTTGTCGCAGCAGTTTTTTCACTGGACTCCGCCTGCGCTGCCGACGCTCATGCTGGTGTGCGCGGCGGCGGGGTGGATCGCTTACCGGGACGTGAAGCTTTCGGCAGAGCTGATGCTTTGGATTGAGATTGGCTCGGTGAGCCTGATCCTGATTGTGCTGGCGGTGATGGTGTACCACTTCGGATTTCAGTTCGATCTGGACCAGTTTCGTCTGAAGGGCGCTTCGATCTCCGCGCTGGGTCCGGCGCTGGTGCTGGCGATGTTCAGCTTTGTGGGGTTTGAGAGCGCGACCACGCTGGGCAACGAGGCTCGCGAGCCGCTGCGTACGATTCCGCGAGCGGTCTTGCAATGCGCGATTCTGGCGGGCGTTTTTTTCATGCTGTGCTCTTACTCCGAAGTGCTGGGGTTCAGGGGTGAGTCGTCGAAACTGAACGATTCGACGAGCCCGCTGCACCTGCTGGCGAGCAAAGCGGGTATTTCACCGCTGGGTGTGGCCATTGATATTGGTGCGTTTGTGAGCATGTTTGCGTGCGTGCTGGCGTGCACCACGGCGGCCGCGCGGGTGCTGCTGAAGATGGCGCACGGCAAGATGCTGCCAGCCCGGCTGGAGCGCACGAATAGGCGGCATGGCACGCCGGGAACGGCGATTGCGTTGTCCGTCGGATTGATGTTCGCGGTCACCGTGACGCTGGCTCTGCGCGGCGTAACAGGCGCCGATATGTACGACCTGCTGGGTTCGCTCTCGGTCTTTGGTTTTCTGACTGCGTATGCGCTGGTGGCCGTTGCACTGCCGTTTGCGCGGCGCGCGCTGGGCCAGCATTCGCACTGGGTGACGGGCATCAGCGTGCTCACCGTGCTGGTGATGATTTTGATTGTGGTCTTCGACCTTCGCTCAGCGACAGATGTGAATCACGCGCGTATTCCATGGATTTATCTGAGCTATATTGCGGCGGGGCTGGCACTTTATGTGGTTAGGCGGAAGAAGGCAGTCGTTAGTGATCAGTTGTAAGTTGTAAGTTCTCAGCGATCGGATCTCAACTTTCATCCCTCAACTCTCATGGAGCGCAAGTCAATTCGCGGCAGGGGGGTCAATCGGTTTTTCACCGATCACTGACAACTTACAACTGACAACTGCTTTTCACTCTTCCCCAATATCCTCATTCCAGACTTCGGGGTGGAGGGCGATGTAGCCTTCGAGCAACTCCCGGCACTCGCGGCTGTCCAGGTCGATGACCTGGACGCCGTGCTCGCGGAGCCAGTCGAGACCTCCGGGAAAGGTTCGGCTCTCGCCGACAACCAGCGTGCCGATGCGAAACTGACGGACCAGGCCGCTGCAATACCAGCATGGGGCGAGCGTGGTGACCATGACCAGGTCGCGATAGCTGCGCTGGCGGCCCGCCAGGCGAAAGGCGTCGGTCTCCGCGTGAACGCTGGGGTCGCCTTGCTGTACACGGCGATTGTGGCCACGGCTTACTAACTGGCCGGCGCGCGTAAACAGGGCCGCGCCGATGGGGATGCCTCCCTCGGCCAATCCCAGTCGCGCTTCTTCGAGCGCCACCGTTAACATGCTCTGGTACAACCCTGCATCCGTCACGGAATCCCTCTCATCCAAAGGATAAGACATCTTGGAACAGGGACGAAGGGACTGAGGGACTAAGGGACTAGGGGCGACGACTAAAATCAACGCTGAACCACTGAGGAGCAAAACAGTATGAAGACACGCACGTTGGGTAAGAACGGGCCTGAAGTTTCCGCCATTGGGCTGGGCTGCATGGGGATGAGCGACTTCTATGGGGGCCGCAATGAAAGCGAGTCGCTGGCCACGCTGGACCGGGCGCTGGAACTGGGAATCAATTTCCTGGATACTTCCGACGCCTATGGCCCGCACACAAACGAAGAGCTGATCGGGGGATGGCTCAAGGGACGGCGCAACCAGGTTTTTCTGGCCACCAAATTTGGCATTGTGCGCGATCCGGACAATCCGCAACTGCGGGGCTTGGACGGGAGCCCGGAGTACGTGCGCAAGTCGGTGGAGGGCAGTTTGCGGCGGCTTGGGACTGAGACGATCGATCTCTACTACCAGCACCGCGTGGACCCGAAGACGCCGATTGAAGAAACGGTGGGCGCGATGGCGCGGCTGGTGGAGGAAGGCAAGGTGCGTTTTCTGGGCTTGTCAGAGGCTTCGCCGGCGACGCTGGAGCGGGCGTATAGCGTGCATCCGATCACGGCGCTGCAAACCGAGTACTCGCTGTGGACACGCGATCCGGAGCCGGAGGTTCTGCCGATGTGTAGAAAGCTGGGCGTGGCCTTTGTGGCGTACAGCCCCCTGGGCCGCGGCTTTCTGACCGGCGCTTTCAAAACCCCGGAAGACTTTGATGCGGACGATACGCGGCGATTGCATCCGCGCTTCCAGGGCGAAAACTTCGCACGCAACCTGGAGTTGGTGGAGAAGGTGAAACAACTGGCTGCGCAACAGGGTGTGACGGCGAGCCAGCTCGCGCTGGCATGGGTGTTGGCGCAGGGCGANNTGGAGGATCTCAGGAATATCTTCCCGCCGGATGCGGCGGCCGGGGACCGCTACGCGCCGCAGATGAAGGCACTGATCGATAAGTAAAGCAAGTAAAGCGGAGTTAGCGTTGTTAGCGGAGTGGGCGGAGTTAGCGCGAAGCCAACCTAACTCCGCTAACACGAGCGCAGCACGGCTAACTACGCTAACTCCGCCGATTATCTATGTTGCTGACAGGTGCGCCTCGAGTACTTCAAGGAAGCGCGCCAGCCACGTAGGATGGGCGGTCCAGGCAGGACCGGTGACCAGCTTTCCATCCACAACCGCGCCGAAAAAGTCAACCGGCACAAAGGTTCCGCCGGCCAACTCCACTTCCGGTGCACAGGCGGGATAGGCATTCAATTTGCGACCCTTGAGAACACCGGCGGCGGCCAGCAACTGGGGTCCGTGGCAGAGCGCAGCGATGGGCTTGCCGGCCTGGTCGAAGTGGCGCACGATGTCGAGCACTTTTGCGTTGAGGCGGAGATACTCTGGCGCGCGGCCGCCTGGAACGACGAGGGCGTCGTAAGCGGCGGGATCAACCTCATCGAATGTGGCATTGAGGGTGAAGTTGTGGCCGCGTTTCTCGGTGTAGGTCTGATCGCCCTCGAAGTCGTGGATTGCGGTGCGGACCTGTTCACCCTTCTTTTTGCCGGGGCAGACGGCGTCGACTGTGTGCCCGACCATTTGAAGAGCCTGAAACGGGACCATGATTTCGTAGTCCTCAACAAAATCGCCTGCAAGCAGCAGTAGCTTTGCGGATTTCATCGGAATTGCCTCCACACGGTAAGGATGACGCATTGGGATGGCGCGATGCCCTAAAATTCTGCCATGCCCAATGAATCTTCGCCGCTGGCCGCATTGAATAGCCGCATCGTTGCCTGTGAGCACTGCTCAAGGCTTCGCAGCTATTGCGCGGAAGTGGCACGGGTGCGTCGGCGTGCCTATGCCGATTGGGAGTACTGGGGCAAGCCGGTACCTTCATTCGGCGATCCAAAGGCGCGGGTGATGGCTCTGGGGCTGGCGCCCGGCGCACACGGATCCAACCGCACCGGACGGCCCTTTACGGGGGACGGGTCAGGGGATTTTCTGTTCCCTGTTCTGCATGCGGCTGGGTTTGCGTCCCAGGCGAAAGCTATTTCGCGCGACGATGGCATGAAGCTCACGGACCTCTGGATCAGCGCGGTGGTGCGCTGCGCTCCGCCCGACAACAAGCCTGCACCAGAGGAACAGCGCAACTGCGCTCCATGGCTGGACGAGGAGATTGGTTTGCTCATGAACCTGCGTGTTGTGGTTTGCCTGGGCAAGATTGCGTTTGACGGCTTGCTGGCTCACGCGATGCGCACCGGGAAGGTGACTGCGCGGGCGGGGTTTACATTTGGGCATGGCGCGGAGTACACACTGCTGGGCGGACTAAACGTGATTGCGAGCTATCATCCATCGCTGCAGAACACGAATACTGGCAAGCTGACGCTGCCGATGTTTCTGGATGTGTTCAAACGGGCGCGGGAACTGGCGCGTTTGCCGTGAGCGAACATAGCCAGACCGGGGCTGAGGGTGGAGAGGGAGAGATGGAGAGATTTGAAACACAGATTCTGAGGGAGCTGCTACCGGCGGAGAAGGATTTGATGCCGCCGCCAGCAAAGCAGCAGGCGCGCGACAAGGATGCGGCGGGGCATCTGGATCACTGGTCCGCGGCCGTTTTGCTGGAGCGTGGCGCGTATCTGCGCAAGCTGGCAAAGTATGGAGACGGGCAGGCCAGCGAGACGCTCAAGGAGTATCCGCAGCACGCGACAATGCTCTCGTTTCGCGCACGCGACGGGGAGGCAGAACTGCATGAGAACTTCGCGGATGTCTTTTACGTCCTGGATGGGCGGGCGACCCTGGTAACCGGGGGTGCAGTGATCGGTATGCGCACGGTTGGCCCGGGAGAGATTCGTGGTGACCGAATTGAGGGTGGAACACGGCAGGAACTGCGCGCGGGCGATGTGGCGCACGTACCGGCGGGTGTGCCGCACCAGATGCTGATGACCGGCGACCGGACATTCACAAGCTTTGTGGTGAAGATACGCGAGCAACCGTAAAGGGCAGGCGCCTGTATCGATTTGCTCAGCATGTCTCACAGCGGAGTGGAAGACTGCAAGGGTAAGAGCCAAAGGCACTTGCAGAATGCTGAAGGAGAAAGCATGAATGAAGGGGTCGAGAAGAATGTGCCGGAGTTCGATTGGGTAACAGGGCGCGCTCTGTGCTCGCTGCCCAACGTGTTCAAGGAGCTTGAAAACAGCGTTAAAGAAGATGTGATGACCCGCAACGCATTGCGCCCCGCCAACTCACCATACGAGTTTTCCATGACGGAGCAGGTCAACAGCTTTACAGTTTTGCTGGAAGGCAAAGGAGTGCACAAGTCAATCGCCTTCAGCCTGGCCGACCATGCGATTGTGGTGAAGGACGACAAGGGCTATCAGATGTTCGATGTGGCAGTTAAGTTTAATGAAAAAGGCGAGTGCAAGCTGATAGCCAACGATGAGGAGCGCGCATTGTGGGAGATACGCAGGATGGCTCTTGAGGAGCTGTTGTTTCGTACTACCTAGTGTAGTGCGTCACGCAGATGGGCAGTTAAGGAGAGCTGCCTTTCCTCGTTTGACCTTTTCCAAGATGTCTTT
>PMWR01000141.1 GCA_003166055.1 Acidobacteriaceae bacterium | reverse complement strand
AATCCCGCCGCGGCGGAAGGCCAGGCCGTCTTCATGCGCAATGCCTGCATCAACTGCCATACCATTTCCGGAACGGTGGCCACGGGGCGATTCGGGCCAGACCTCACGCACTTGGCAAGCCGCGATACGATCGGCTCCGGAGCCATTCAGAATACCCCGGAGAACCTGAGGAAGTGGGTCGACGATCCGAACTCGCTCAAGCCCGGTTGCCTGATGCCGGCGATGCATTTGAACGATCGCGACCTGGACGCAATCACCGCCTATTTGACGCAGCTTCGTTAGCCATTCACTGGAAAGGGTTGTCTGATGAGCACAACTCAAGTCGTCGAAGGAATCGATGGAACGCTGACGGCCCGCCAGGGCGGTTCGCCGCTGAATCTGGTGTACGAGTGGCTGACAACAGTGGATCACAAGAAGATCGGGCTGATGTACATCGGGTACGCTCTCATTTTCCTCCTGATTGCGGGCGTCGAAGCGATGCTGATGCGCATCCAGCTTGCCATCCCCAACAATCGCTTCGTCTCGCCCCAGGTGTTCAACCAGCTCTTCACCATGCACGGAACGACGATGGTGTTTTTCGTCGGCATGCCGATTCTGTTCGGCTTCGGAAACTACCTTGTTCCGCTGATGATCGGCGCGCGCGACATGGCGTTTCCGCGCCTCAACGCGTTCAGCTTCTGGGTCTCCGCGTTTGCGGGCGTTCTACTCTACTTCAGCTATGTGGGGGCAAGCGGCCTCTACGCGGCCGGATCGGCCCCGGACGTTGGCTGGTTCGCCTACGCGCCGCTCACGGCGAAGATTTTCTCGCCCGGCCACAGCACGGACTATTGGACGCTTGCCGTTTTTTTGAGCGGGATCGGGTCGATCGGAACCGCGCTGAACATCGTCACCACCATTGTCTGCATGCGCTGCCGCGGCATGAAGATGAGCCGCATGCCGCTGTTGGTCTGGCTCTACCTGGTCATGTCCAGCCTGGTCTTTGTGACGGTGAGTCCGCTGACGGCGGCGCAGATCATGCTCACGCTGGACCGCTATCTCGGCTCTCACTTCTTCGATACGCAGGCCGGCGGATCGGCCGTGCTGTGGATGCACTTCTTCTGGATCTTCGGACATCCGGAGGTCTATGTGCTCGTTCTGCCGGCCTTCGCATTTGTCAACGAAATCGTTCCCGTCTTTTCGCGCAAGGCCATCTTCGGCTATCCGGCGATGGTGGCGGCATCGGTCGGCATCGGCTTCATCAGCCTGAGCGTCTGGGCGCACCATATGTTCACCGTCGGCCTCGGCGCGGCTGCCAACACCTTTTTCGTCTTTGCCACCATGGTGATTTCCGTGCCGACCGGAATCAAGATATTCAACTGGCTGGCGACAATCTGGGGCGGCAAGGTGATCTTCGCTACTCCAATGATGTTCTGCGTGGGCTTCCTGTTTCAGTTTCTTATTGCGGGCCTCACGGGCATCATGCTCGCCGCGGCTCCATTCGACTGGCAGCTCGGCAACTCCTACTTTGTGGTGGCCCACTTCCATTACGTCCTGGTGGGAGCAATCCTGTTTGCATTGTTCGCGGCCTTCTACTACTGGTACCCGAAGATCACCGGCCGCATGATGTCTGAAACACTTGGCAAGTGGCACTTCTGGCTCTTCATCATCGGCTTCCACCTGACCTTCGACTTCATGCATGTCCCCGGCCTGTTAGGCATGCCCCGCCGCATCTATACCTACGAGGCGAACCGGGGGTGGGGCGGATGGAATCTGATCGTAAGTATCGGAGCCGTGGTTCAGGCCATCGGCCTGCTGATCTTTGTCTACAACCTGGTGCAGTCGTATTTCCGCGGCAAAGAAGCCGGCCACGACCCGTGGGATGCGTGGACGCTGGAATGGTCGACGCCGTCTCCACCGCCGGACTATAACTTCGCCGTCCTCCCCACGGTGAATAGCCGCCGCCCACTGTGGGATCTGAAACATCCTGAAGATCCGGACTCGGATTACGAAGGATGAGAGACACAAACTCAATTTCGATTGATATGCCGATTGATCCGGCCGAGTCACCCTGGATGCTGCCCTATCGCGGCACAGTGGGGATGGCTTGCCTGATCGTGGCTGAATCCGCGATCTTCATCATCTTTGTCGTCGCCTACATTTTTTACATCGGCAAAAGCCTCAGCGGCCCCACGCCTGCCCAGGTTCTCGAGTTGCCCATCTTCGGCACCGTCTGCCTGTTGTCCAGCAGCATCACCGTACACTTTGCGGTCGCCGCGCTGCGCAAGGGAAAGCTGAGCGCCTGCACGGCCTGGCTTGCCGGCACGGTCCTGCTGGGATCGATCTTCCTCGCTTCGACTGCCCGCGAGTGGTATCACCTCATCCACGATGAGGGACTGACNNGCCACGCACGTCGTGGTGGGTTTGATCATGCTTTCGCTTGTTCTGGGATTCTCCTTCTTTGGCCTGGTAAGAGAGGAGCACTCGGAAAAACTCGAGGTGCTGTCGCTTTACTGGCACTTCGTCGATGCGGTGTGGGTCGTCGTGTTTATGGTGGTCTATGTTCTGGGCAGATAGCTTGAGAAAGGGAGGAGCGCGATGCATCACGACGAATCGATGAACCCTGCCAGACACGAAGCGTCGCGCGCGTCACACGCCGAAGGTTCGAACGGCGTCGTGCTTCCGGTGCCAACCCCTTGGCCCATGGTCCTGGCGCTTGGCATCGCGCTGGTGATCGCCGGGATGGTTACTCACTGGGTAATCAGCCTGCTCGGCCTGGTGCTCCTGTTGCGGTCCATGGTGGGATGGTTCTTTGAAGTGCTGCCGCACGAGCATCATGCCTCGGTTCCGATTCATGCTTCAGAGATCACGATCTCAAGCCAGCGCAGGACACGCGAGAAGCTGGCGGCCGAACCAAATCATCGGAAGATTCTTCCGGTTGAAACCTTCAGCGTAATGGCCGGCATCAAGGGCGGCATCGCCGGCGGCATCGCCATGATTATTCCAGCATCCCTCTTCGGCCTCATCCGATTCCACAGCGTGTGGTATGCCGTGAACCTGCTGGCGGCCGGCGGATTCATCGGCTGGGCTGGCGAGAGCAACGCCTTTCTGGCCCAGTTTCATCTTCTTGGCCTGCTTGCCGCGTTTGGCATTCACGCTGTCACATCGTTGCTGGTCGGGCTGCTCTACGGCGCGATGTTGCCCATGTTTCCCCGCAAGCCAATTCTTACCGCCGGCTTTATCGCTCCATTCCTCTGGACCGGCATCATTTACTCGGCACTGGGCGTCATCAGCCCCATTCTCAACGCGCGCATCGACTGGCTCTGGTTCGTTCTGTCGCAGATCGCCTTCGGCCTGGTCTGCGGCTTCGTCGTCAACCTGCAGGTCAAGGTGCGGACGCCACAGTTCCGAGCCTTGCCTTTTGCCGTGCGTGCCGGCCTCCACAGCGATCAGCCCCAGGCCGATCCATCCCTGCTGAAAGACCCATCCACGTTTGAAGAAAAAGACCAATGAGTCGTGCGCCTCGAATTCGAACAGCACTTTGTGCTCTCATGCTGGCTGCTTTTTGCATGGCCGTCGCTGGCTGCGGACGCATTCCTGGCCAACCTGGGCCAGGCCCTGAGGTCGTCCGTCCTGAAGAGGTTGTCGACTTCCCTGCTCTCTACAAACAGAACTGCGCCGCGTGCCACGGAGAAAACGGCAGCAACGGCGCGGCTATCTCGCTTGCCAATCCGGTCTACATTGCGGTGGCTGGTGAAGACCATTTGCGAAATGTAATTGCGAATGGAGTTTCCGCCAGACTGATGCCTGCCTTTGCAAAGAGCGCCGGCGGCATGTTGACCGACGGCCAGGTCTCAGCACTGGCGCAAGGCATCGTAAAACAATGGGGAAACCCGAACCTCCTCGCAGGCCAGAATCCTCCACCCTATCTTGCCACCTTACCCGGCAATGCAGATCATGGACTTAAGGCCTATCAGGTTTTTTGCGCTCGTTGCCACGGAACGAGCGGTGAAGGCGGCCCCGCCGATGGAAATCCCGCCTCCGGAAAGGGCAAACTCGGGTCCATCGTCGACCCCTCCTATCTTGCGCTCATCAGCGACCAGAACCTGCGCAGCATCGTCATCGCAGGCCGCCCCGACGAAGGAAAACCGGATTGGCGAAGAGACGGCCCACAACCGATGACCGACCAGCAAATCACCGACGTCCTCGCCTGGCTTGCGTCGAAGCGCGTCGCCAATCCGGGCCAACCGTATCCCACCCATCCTTAGATTCAAAGTAAAGAGATAACGAGTGCGCCGATGAGTTCGAGAATGGAGACCATCGCATGGAACAGGACGAAATGAACCCGAGTGATCCTCTCTTACCGGGCGAAGCCAACGCGACTGAGCCGCCGGGAAACCCGAAGAGTGCGGGCCATTCCCGCCGCGTATTCCTGTTCAAGATGTCTCTGCTTCTGAATGGAGCCGTCGGCGCCATTCTGGCCATCCCGATAATCGGTTATCTCCTCGGCCCCGCTTTGCGGAAGAACTCAAGCGAAGACTCCTGGATCGACCTCGGCCCGCTCACCGGTTTCCCTGAGGGAGAAACGCGCCTGGTGAACTTCCGCAATCCGGCGACCACGCCCTGGGACGGCCAGACGGGCGATATCCCCTGCTGGGTCCGTCACATCTCAGGAGATGATTTCCAGGTCTTCGCCATTAATTGCGCTCATCTTGGATGTCCGGTGCGCTGGTTTGCGCAATCCAGACTGTTCCTGTGCCCCTGCCACGGCGGCGCTTACTACGAGGATGGCTCCCGCGCATCCGGTCCGCCCGAGCGCGGCCTCTTCGAGTACCCCCACAAGATGGTTTCGGGCAACCTCATGATCTATGCCGGAAAGATGCCTACCCTGGCAGCCGGCAACTGCGCCAAGCCGGGCCACCAGACCCTGACGCAGATTCAAGCCAGCCCCTCGCCAACGTTCGCAGACGCCGAAGAATTGAAGCCGCCCGATATCTCGAGACCAGGAGCCAAATCATGGCCAGCCTGAAGCAGCGCGCCATCGATGTCTACAGTTGGTTCGAGCGACGGCTTGGGCTGGGCGCTCCCGCCATCGAAGCGGCCGAGCACGAAGTTCCGTCCAGCACCTCAAGCTGGTGGTATGTCTTTGGCAGCGCTGCCACGGTGATTCTGGTTCTTCAGGTTGTCACCGGAATACTGCTCGCTCTGGTCTACGCCCCAACCGCCAGCCATGCCTGGAGCAGCCTCGAATTCCTCGACCACAACGTCCCGCTCGGCTGGTATCTCCGCGCCATGCACGGATGGGGCTCCGACTTCATGGTCGCCATCGTGCTCATTCACCTGACCCAGGTCTTTCTCTTCGGCGCCTACAAATTCCCCCGCGAACTCACTTGGATCGTCGGCGTTTTCCTGCTTCTGCTCACCCTCGGCATGGCCTTTACCGGCCAGGTCCTCCGCTTCGATCAAGACGCCTATTGGGGCCTCGGCATTGGCGCATCCATCCTCAGCCGCGTTCCTCTTGTTGGCGGTGCGCTGGTCGATCTCATGCTCGGCGGTCCCATCATCGCGGGCCCAACACTCTCCCGCTTCTTCGCTCTGCATGTCTTCGTCATTCCCGGCATCCTGCTCGCACTCGTTGGACTGCACGTTTGGATGGTGCTGCGCCTCGGCATCAATGAGTGGCCGATGCCCGGTCGCCTGGTAAGCAAAAAGACCTATACGCAGCAGTACCACAACCTCACCGAGAAAACCGGCATTCCCTTCGTGCCCGACGCCGCGTGGAAAGACGCCGTCTTCGCCGCGGCCATCCTGCTCGCTATCATGGCCTGCGCGTTCTGGTTTGGGCCCTTTGGTCCCACGGGTCAGCCAGATCCCACCATCATCCAGACCGCGCCCAAGCCCGATTTCGCATTCCTCTGGATCTACGCCGTCCTGGCCTATCTGCCGCCCAGCCTCGAAACTCCCGTCCTCTTCATCGCACCCATTCTCGTCATCGGAGCGATGTTGCTCCTTCCGCTCGTTTCCGGAGAAGGCGAGAAGCATTGGTCGCGTCGCCCGGTCGCCCTGCTTATGGTCGCGGTCATCTCTGTCACCCTTGGTGCCTTCACCCGCCTGGCGATGTATACACCCTGGAGCCCCGTCATGAACGCCTGGACAAGCGATCCAATTCCCGTCGCCGACCTGAACGATCGCACTCCCCTCGAACGCGAGGGCGCGCTCGTCCTGCAAAACAAGCAATGCCGCAATTGTCACTCCATCGGCGGTACCGGGGGCATGCGCGGGCCGGCTCTCGACTCCGTCGCTTCGCGCATGACCGAAGACCAGATCATCCGCCAGGTTCTGCAGGGCGGCGGAAATATGCCGGCCTACGGCAACGCCCTCAACCCCTCAGAGACCACGGCCCTTGTACATTTCCTGCTCACGCTCCGAGGAGGGAATCTGACACCCGCCATCGATGCCTCACGGCAAATGGTCCAATCCAGTGAGCAGCCGCCACCACCCTCCAGGCAAACAACGCCTGGCGAACGTTAACTTTTCGATCTTGTCAGTCCAATGCCTCCTGCAATCCAGGCCATCTTCGACGATTGGTCGCCACCCATCTTCCTCACCACGATGGTGCTGCTATCCGCTATCGTCTACACCCGCGGGTGGTTCGCAGTTCGCAAGACCAGAGCCGCCCAGTTCTTCGTGTCGCGCCTGGCTGCATTTCTCTCCGGCCTCGCCCTCCTCTGGCTCGCGATCGGTTCGCCGATGGACGGCTTTGCCGATGCACTCCTCAGCGCGCACATGGTGGAGCATCTGCTCCTCATGTCGTTCGTTCCACCGCTCCTGCTTCTCGGTGATCCGCAGGTCCCGCTGCTGCGCGGACTTCCCCACATACTCACCGTCCACCTGCTCGGCCCTCTGCTTCGACTGAAGGCGCTGCGCACATTGGGCCGTTTCCTGACGAGGCCGCTAGTTGCGTGGCTCGCCATGAATTTGATCTTCCTGGGCTGGCATGTACCCTCCGCCTATGACTTTGCTCTGGAGCACGAGCGCTGGCACGACTTCGAGCACATTTGTTTCCTCAGTTCCTCAATTCTCTTCTGGTGGCCCCTCATCCGCCCGTGGCCGACCAGCGCTCGCTACCCAGGCTGGTTCATGATCCCGTACCTGGTCGGCGCAGACATCGTCAATACCGCGCTTTCGGCCTTCCTCGCCTTCTGCGACCGCCCCGTTTACACGTACTACCTCGCGCAGCCAAACCGCTTTCAAATCAATCCCATGACCGACCAGGTCGTCGGCGCAGTCATTATGTGGGTTGTCGGTTCGATGGTCTTCTTGATCCCCGCGGTCTTCATTACGGTCAATCTCTTGCAGCAGGACTCAAAACTTCGCGCGTAGGCATTAGAGAACGGCATGCGCGCTGATAGAACTGAATGTGAATCTGCGTCAATCCTCCAAGAGGAGTTCTGAGACGGTGAGTTTGTTTCGAGGCTTACGAAAATTCGAGCGTGCCGGCGCCGCGCGAGACGTGCTGGCCGGGGTCGTGCTGGCGGCGATGGATATTCCGCAAGTGCTGGGATATAGCAAGATCGCCGGAATGCCAGTGGTAACAGGGCTCTATTCACTCATGCTGCCGCTGGTGGCGTTTGCGGCTTTCGGCTCGTCACGATATCTCCTGGTGGCGGCGGACTCGGCAACGGCCGCGATCTTCGCGGGCGGAGTGTCGGGCATGGCAACCCCTTCGGGGGCAAGATATGTGGCTCTGGCGGGAATCGTGGCGCTCTTCACTGCGGTGCTCTTGCTGCTGGCCCGCTTGCTCCGGCTGGGGTTCATCGCGGACTTTCTTTCCCGTACAGTGCTGGTCGGCTTTCTTGCCGGAGTAGGATTCCAGGTAGGAATCTCGGTGCTGAGCGAGATGGTGGGCGTGCCCGTCGATTCGCGCCGCCCGGTCGTGCAGCTCTGGGAGGTGCTTCGCGGACTGCCCCAGGCGCATTGGCCGACTGTGGCGCTGTCCGTCTTGGTGTTGGGGTTTGTGCTGGTGCTGCGTCGGTTCGCCCCTAAACTTCCGGGAGCGCTGGTCGCGGTGGTGGCAGCCATTGCGGCGAGCACCATTTGGAATTTTGCCGGACATGGGATTTCCACGATTGGTCCGGTTTCCGCCGGNNTAATGATCCTCACCCAGAGCGCGGCGACCTCGCGCATCTTTGCGGCCAAACACAACCAGGAGGTCAATGAAAACAACGATCTGTTCGGGCTTTCGGCCGCGAATGCCACTGCGGCATTGAGCGGAGGATTTGTGGTGAATGGGAGCCCCACCCAGACGGCGATGATGGAGGATGCCGGCGGACAAAGTCAGTTGGCGCAGGTCGCAACAGCCGCAGTGGTGGCGTTGGTGTTGCTGTTTCTCACCAGGCCGCTCCAGTATCTTCCCACCTGCGTGCTGGGAGTCCTGGTATTCATGGTCGCGCTTCGGCTCATCGATTTGAAGGCCCTCAGC
>PMWR01000314.1 GCA_003166055.1 Acidobacteriaceae bacterium | reverse complement strand
AGGAAGATGTGGGCGCGGTCCATGAGGCGGAAGAAGAGCGAGCGCAGGGTGGGCATGCGGTACTGCGGCAGTTCAAGAATGAAGGGCGTTTCGCTGGACTTGAGGATGGAGCTTTTGAGCAGCCAGGCGGTAGTCATGGCGCCGACGAAGCCGGCAACGTAAAGAGACAGCATGACGATGGTGCGCAGGCCGAGGAATCCGTGGAGAAAAGCGATGTTGGGGATGAAGGCGGCGATCAGAAGCATGTAAACGGGCAGGCGCGCCGAGCAGGTCATGAAGGGAGTGACGAGGATGGTGGCGAGGCGGTCGCGGCGGTTTTCGATGGTGCGCGTGGCCATGATGGCGGGAACGGCGCAGGCATAAGCGGAGAGTAAGGGGATGAAGGCTTTGCCGTTGAGTCCGATGGTGCGCATGACGCGATCTGCAATGAGGGCGGCGCGGGCGAGGTAGCCGGAGTCTTCGAGGACGCCGATGAAGAGGAAGAGCAGAAGGATCTGTGGGAGGAAGACCAGAACAGAGGAGATGCCTTTCCATGCGCCGTCGAGCAGGAGCGACTGGAGCCAGCCGGCGGGCAGCAGGGGGCGAATGAGGTCGGCGGCGCGGGCGAGGATGTCGCCGAAACCGTCGGACATTGGCTGGCCGATGGAGAAGACGACTTCAAAGACGCCAACGACGACCACGAGGAAGAGCAGAGGTCCCCAGATGCGGTGGAGGAGGATGTTGTCGATCTTGTGCGTGTTTTCGACGGAAAGCGGGGCCTGGTAGCCGGTGCGGCGGCTGACCTGGGCGGCCCAGGAATGGGTGCTGGCGGCGTTGCCGACGACGGGGAGGGCGAGAGGCTTGGCGGAAGTGCGGTCGGTCTGCTGGTGGAGGAAGAGCGGAACGGCGTCAAGGCCGGTGCGGTGGGTGGCGCTGATGAGGGCCACGGGCGCGCCGAGCTCGCGGGCCAGCTTGAGGGTGTCGATGCGGCCGCCGCGGGAGTCCATGAGGTCGCTCATGTTGAGCAGGACAAGGGTGGGCAGGCCGACCTCAAGCACCGGCGCGGCGAGCATGAGCTGGCGGGTGAGGTGAAGGGCGTCGAGGACGAGGATGACGGCGTCGGGTTTGGGTGTGCCGGGCATTTTGCCGCGCAGCACGTCGATGGCGACGCGGGCATCTTCAGAGTAGGGAGTGAGGGAGTAGATGCCCGGCAAGTCGATGAGGGTGAGGTCATCGCGGCCGACGCCGGCCATGAGGCCCATGCGCTGCTCGACGGTGACGCCGGGGTAGTTGGCCACCTTTTGACGGAGGCCGGTGAGGCGATTGAAAAGAGTGGACTTGCCGGAGTTGGGCGGGCCGATGAGGACAACGGTCTTGAGCGAGCTGGAGGCCGGCGGAGCGGAGGGCGGCGTAAACGGCGGCGTGTCGCAGCAGGCGCTCATCGGACGACCTCAAGAAGTTCATGGGCGTGGACCATGGGCGACTCCGGAATTGTGTTGTCCTGGATATCAGCAGGAGGGACGTCGGCGGGGCGAACGCGAATGGCTTCGGCGGTTTCGTGGCGGAGGGCGATTTCCATGCCGTCGACGCCGTAGACGGTGGGATCGCCGGCGGGGGCGCGGCGCAGAGCGGTGACCAGCGCGTCGGGGACGAAGCCCATATGCATCAGATGGTTCTGCACGGACTCAGGGAGGTCGAGGGCCACCAGGACGCCGCTTTCGCCGACATGCAATTCACTTAGCACGCTCACCCGCCGAACTCCCATGGGCTGCCACGAAGGCAGCAAGTACAAACGAAACCGAGATCCAAGACTACGACCGGATTGGTCGTAATTCAGTATACGACCATTTCGGTCTGAGTTGCAAACAACGGGATTCGGGCGATGTTTCTCAAGAAAACGCATGGATGAACCTCCGAAGGGGACGGTTACCGAACGGTTGCCAGCCCCCCGCACGACCCTCCCTGGCGGACCTTGCTATTCGCTTCATCGGACGATGAGGTTTTTTTATCAGTAGGGAGGTCTGCTGGATGTGATCAGGATCACTCAATGCGCGCTAAACAGGCTGCGGAAAAGGCCTGATTTTGGGTGAAATCCGTCAAAGAGCAGGCCTAAGGGGTTGAAGCCCACGTTCATTCAATTGGCTTTATGCCGGCGTCAATCCCCGGCCTACCGCCCGAGTGAGTTTTTCCGCAGGCTGCAAAGCTCCTTCTCCCATTTTTGACCGCTTGCTGCCCGACTGAAGTCCTGCCCTGTTACAAAGCTCGTCGAAGGATGTTTTGCCAGCAAGCTATGAAGTCGCGCCTTTTCGCACAGCTACCCCAGGTTGGAGTTTCTCGGCAGGCTGTGAAGCTGTGCCCTTTCAAAACCTTGTTCATGCAACCAGTCTAGGATGCGGAGAATGGATTGCTTTCCTGTGGCTTGAGGGTGGTTGGATCGTGCTGTGGTGGCGCTTCATGTTCTGTTGCTGGAATGGCTGGCGTGGCGCGAGTTGCCGGTCCAGGTTTGAGGAATGAACTAAAGACCCGGTTGGGATCGCCAGGCAGCATGTGGTTGGCTTCCAGAGCCAGGCGCACGCGCCGTTGAAACTCCCGAACCGGGGCGTATTGTTGTGTTGCCCTGGTTTTGAAAACCACCGGAAAGATCAACTGCGAGCCCTTCATCGCATCCACGCCCAGAATCTGGGGATCGGCCAGGAAGACATTCTGGAAGGACTCGCTGTTCCGCACATCCGTTGCGATTTCCTTCAGAATCGCCTGCACCTTGTCTGGATTGGCGGAGAAATCCACGCTTACGTTCACCGTAGCTACGGAGTAGCCGATGCTGAGGTTGGCTACAGTGGTGATCTGCGAGTTGGGAATCACGTACAGCGTGCCGTCCGCATCGCGGACCGAAGTCCTGCGCAGGGTCATTGCTTCCACGGTTCCGGCTACTCCGGCCGCGCGAATTGTGTCTCCGATGTTGAACTGATCCTCGACCAGGATGAGAACGCCATTGAGCAAGTCCTTTACGATGTTCTGGGCAGCCAGGCCGATGGCGATGCCAGCTACCCCGGCCGAGGCCAGCAGCGGAGCCAGGTTGACGCCAAGCGTGTCAAGAAACTGCAATGCGAAGATCAGCCCGATAATCGCCAACCCGGTGGCGCGGAGGATGCCGGCCAGCGTTTTCACCTGGCCGATCCGGCTCTGATTGGCGGCATGCTGGTCGGCCACGCGGGTCATGTGGAAGGTGACTGCGCGCAGCAACCGGGTGAGGACAAAAGCGATGGCTGTGATCACCAACAGGTGGGGCAGCTTGAGGCGGATGAACTCCTGGGAATCGACGATCCACCCGTCGAGGATCTTGCCCAGAAACCTGCCTTCCGCAAACAATCCGGACCGAGCAGCCAGCAAAAACAGAAAAGGATGCATCGCAAACTCCTGATACTAGACTAGACTGTGCGCAGGGAAAGCTGGGCTGTCCTAACCTCCGCATCCCATCGATCGAATCGGAATTCCCGGCACAGCCCATGAAAGCCCCAGGAGGTGTTCTTTGAAGAATCAGCGAAATCACTCGACGGAAGGCCCGCACGTGCGGCGGATCAGCGCACTATGGATCGGCGTTCTTGCCGGCTTGGCCGCCCTGGTTCTGATACCGATGGTTGGAGAAGGGCTGCAGGTGAGGGACCCAGGTTTCCGCTATCCGCCCGCCGTGACCCGTATTCCGGATGCCAATACGCAAAACGAGATCAATGGAAAGGACTCCAAAAATCCGAATTTCGCGGCGGCGAATGCGGAGCGGAAGAAGCAAATCGCCGACGACAGCGCGAAGCTGCTCAAGCTGGCCACCGACCTGAAGGCCGAGGTAGACAAGACCAACAAGGACACGCTCTCGCTCAACGTGATTCGCAAGGCCGACGCAATCGAGAAGCTGGCCCACGATGTGAAGGAAAAGATGAAGACGTCCATGGGGACGGAGTGAAGTGCCTGGGATGGAATGATGCGCATGGGATGGACCGATGGATTCCGAACAGGAACAGGCAATGGGATGCGCAAGGATGGTCGAGGCCGCCGACATTGGGTTGGGGTTGAGCCGGAGCCTGATGACCAAGCCAGTTTTTGAAAGGCTCTGCCACTGTGCTGCCGGCCGGTTCCGGCTTGGGCTGGCCGCGGCTTTGTTGCTGGCGCTGCCGGGCGGCGCGCAAAGCGGCCTTCAGGTTCCGCGTGCGCCGACCTCGCCCATCGGCCCTCAGGTGGGCGGCGTCATCGGAGGCAACAACGACGACGATTCGGTAGAACAAGAGAAGCGATTGAAGGCCCTCAACGCCGAACGGCAGAAGTCGATGGTTGCCGACACCAACAAGCTGCTCAAACTGGCCGGCGAATTGAACGCCGAGTTGGCAGGCGAGCATCCTGAATCGCTCAATCCCGACCAGTTACGCAAAGTTGCCGAAATCGAGAAACTCGCGCACAGTGTAAAAGATAAAATGAGCATGTCGGTGAAGGGAATTCCGGTCTTCGAGCCGCTCCCGCCCCGGTTCCAGTAGAGCTGGGATCCTTGTGGGCAGCGTGAACAGGACCGAATTCCCACAGTGTGAGGTGGGCTGCTCGAAAGCGTGATTGATTGTTACAATCGGGTTTGGCTGGTCCGGTCTTCCGGGTCGCAAGAAAGTGCCGACTTTTGGGGGAGTAACGGGGATGGAGCTGGCAGTTTCGGGAACTCGCGAGTCGGAGCCGGTTTCCGCGGGGGCGGATGCCGCAGGCAGCCTTAGCCCGCAGCAACTGGTCGAGATGTACCGGCTGATGTTTCTCTCGCGCCGCGTGGACGACCGCGAGATCATGCTCAAACGGCAACAGAAGGTCTTCTTCCAGATTTCCGCCGCCGGTCATGAGGCTTTGCAGGTTGGCGCCGCACTGGCGCTGCGTCCCGGCTACGACTGGTTCTTTCCCTACTATCGCGATCGCGCGCTGGTGCTGGCCCTTGGCGTGACGCCCACCGAGATGCTGTTGCAGGCGGTAGGCGCGGCGACCGATCCGGCCAGCGGCGGCCGGCAGATGCCGACTCACTGGAGCAGCAGCGCCCTGCATATCGTCAGCACATCTTCNNGCGGGCGACTATCGCGCCTATCACGATGTTGAGTTTCACGGCGATGAAGTGATGCTCACCACGCTCGGCGAAGGTTCCACTTCCCAGGGCGAGTTCTGGGAGGCCCTGAATACCGCCTCGAACCGTCGGCTCCCGGTAATCTTCTGCGTGGAAGACAACGGCTACGCCATCAGCGTGCCGGTCGAAGTGAATACCCCAGGCGGGAACATTTCAAAGCTGGTGGCCAACTTCCCGAACTTCTTCTTTGCTGAAATCGACGGCACGGATGCCGAAGCCAGCCTGCGCGCGTTTCAGGCCGCGGCAGCGCATTGCCGAGCGGGATTGGGGCCTGCGTTCGTCCACGGACACTGCGTACGGCACTACTCGCACTCGTTCTCCGACGACGACAAGATCTATCGCTCCGCTGCTGAGCGTGAGGCTGACGCGTTGCGCGACCCGCTGGCAAAACTGCAGATGCGCCTGCTGCGCGAAGGCATACTGACCGAGGAGCAGATCAACGAGCTGGAGCAGCAACTGGACCGCGAAGCCGCCGAGGCCGCCGAGCGCGCCCTTGAGGCGCCGCTTCCGCCGGTCGAGGGAATTCTCGATCATGTCTATTCCGAGCAACTCGACCCCACCAGTTCGATTTTCGCCACGGAGTGCGCCGGGACTCCCGGTGTCGCCGGAGGCGGAGAGGCCGGCGGGGCGAAGGGCAGCGGCCCGCGCACCATGGCCGACCTGATCAATGCCTGCCTGCACGACGAGATGCGCCGCGACCCCCGCATCGTGGTGTATGGCGAGGACGTGGCCGACGCCAGCCGTGAGGAAGCGCTCAGTGAAGTGAAGGGCAAAGGCGGCGTCTTCAAGCTTACGGCCGGCTTGCAGACCGAGTTTGGATCGGAGCGGGTATTCAATTCGCCTCTGGCTGAAGCCAACATTGTGGGACGCGCCGTCGGCTACGCTGTGCGCGGGATGAAGCCGGTTGTCGAGATTCAGTTTTTCGACTACATCTGGCCGGCCATGCACCAGATTCACAATGAGCTGGCGCTGATGCGCTGGCGTTCAAATGGCGCGTGGGCTTCGCCGGCGGTGATTCGCGTTGCCATTGGAGGCTATCTCACGGGCGGCGCTATTTACCACTCGCAGTGCGGCGAAAGCATCTTCACGCATATACCGGGGCTGCGCGTGGTGTTCCCTTCGAATGCGCTTGACGCGAACGGACTGCTGCGCACTGCGATTCGCTGCGACGANNTTGCCATTCCCTTCGGCAAGGCGAAGATTGTGCGCCCCGGCACCCACATTACGCTGGTTACTTACGGCGCGATTGTGCCGCGTGCGCTGCAGGCCGCGCAGAAGGCGCAGCGACTGCATGGCATCGACGTGGAAGTGCTCGATCTGCGCTGCCTGAATCCATATGACTGGGAGGCCAT
>PMWR01000647.1 GCA_003166055.1 Acidobacteriaceae bacterium | reverse complement strand
CTAGCCCATGGTCACCGCCGTGTCGCCGAGTCCGGTGCCGGGTTTGACCAGCGTGCGGACGCTGACCATCAAGGCAGCAACTTCGTCAGCGGAGTCACGGTCACTTACCATAATCCCCAAGGCGACTCCTATCCCGGCAACAACACTACCTCCGTCAACTCCGGCCAGCTCAAAGATTCGTCGTTCAAGGACGCCAACGAGACCGGCACCTGAATGGTGACGGTGATCAACCCCGGCGGCAGCAGCTCCACGCCCTTCAGCTTCACCGTGCAATGATGGCGAGTATTTGTGCCTGGCAGCGATGAATCATGTTCCACGGTGGTGAAGTGTGCGCACTACTGATCGGCAACGGACTTTCACCCAATTCTCAGAAGGGTTAGGCCAGCAGAGGCTCAGCCCGGGATCCAGTCTTCTGGGAATTGGGTTCCGTGGCATGTCATTTCAGAGATCAGTCCCGAAATAGGCCCCACCCTCACAGCAGTGACCTGCTTGCCGACACAGTCAAGCGTGCCGTTCTCTGTTACCAATCTGCAGGCCGCATCCGCCGGCAACGCCGCGGCGGGCGTGTTCACCAACAGCAACTTCACCAACTATGCCGATTCAGCATACGGTTCTTTGTTGGTCACCAATAACTATGGTTTGATTGGAGGCCGCGACGTCGAATCCGACGATGATTATCGCTACCGCATCAACCTCTGGATTCAATCAAAAGGCGGAGCCGCAGAAGCGGACCTTCGTCTCGCGGTTCTTGTACTCCCTGGAATCCAAGATCTTGATTCTGTACGACAGGCTGGCGCCTTCCTCTTAAAATCATCCTTATCCACGAAATGACAATGCCTTGCTCCCAAGATGTTGGTGCGCCTTGCTATGCCGCCATCGGGCCAGGGGTGACCGCGCTCAATGCGCCGCTACGCAGAGTGTGCCGCCACAGAGGGCCGCGGTAATTCCCTGCCCCTCCGTAAGCGTGAAAATCCTGTCTTCCGCGGGAAGTTTCACAGTTTCCTTCACGCCCGAGGGCCAGTGAATCTCCGCTGTTCCCGCGTCGGTGGCGTCGCCAAGACCAAAATGAAGCCGCCGGTCGTTCGAGGAAATATAGCTGCCGCTGGCTAGAACATCCTGGCGCATCCGCATGCCGTTGGCCTTCAGGTAAACCGTTGCGCAGGTCGCGTCGCGCGGGCTCTTCGGTCCCCCGACCAACCGCAATTCGACCCAGTGATGATGATCCGGATTGACATTCCTCAACAGCGTAGGTGGCCCATCGATCGGATTGATGATCACATCGATCTTGCCGTCGTTGAACAGGTCGCCAAAGGCCGCTCCGCGCGCCGGAGTGACTACCGCCAACCCTGAGCCCTTCACCGCAGGGACATTTGTGAATCTCTTCCCTTGGTCGTTGTGAAACAGCAGCGGACGCTCGGCAAACGAAGTGCCCCATTCGTGCTGGTCCACCTGAGGATAGACATGCCCAGCGACCATGAAAAGATCCAGCCAGCCGTCGTTGTCGTAGTCGATGAACCCATCGCCCCATCCGACGAAGGGAATCGTGGTCTGCGCAATCCCAGCCTTGTAGCTCACATCGGTAAAGCTTGCGTCGCCGTCGTTGTGGAAGAGCACCTTGTAGTCATCGCCGAAGTCGGTCACAAATAGATCGATCAGTCCGTTGTTCTCGTAGTCGCCCGCCGCAATGCCCATCGAAGCAATCTCGCGGCCATCCTTGTTCAGCGCGAATCCGGAGATGTAGCTTTGGTCGTCGAAGGTGCCATCTCCCTTGTTGATGTAAAGGAAGTTGGGTTCTGAATCGTTGCCAACCACCAAGTCCGGCTTGCCGTCATTGTTAATATCCACAAAGATCGCCGTGAACCCATAGTAGCGATCCTTGTCCTCAACGCCGGCCTTCACCGTTACATCGGTAAAGGTTCCGTCTCCGTTGTTATGAAAGAGATGGTCGGGCTCGCCGATCAGGCCCCTGGGTCCGCAATTCACCGGCACACCACGATAACCACAGTTCGCGAACCCCACCGCTTTGCTGCCTGAAATCGGCAGGTTATCCCGGTCGAAGTGCACATATCCGGTCACATACAGATCCAGCCGCCCATCGCCGTCGTAGTCGCCCCAGGCTGAGCCAGGAGACCAATTGCCCAATGCCACACCTGCCCTTTCGGCCACATCGGTAAAGGTTCCGTCGTGATTGTTGTGGTAGAGCCTATTCTTGCCGTAGTTCCCCACATAGATGTCTGGCCAGCCGTCGTTGTCGTAGTCGGCAACGCTCACACCATAGCCCCATCGGTCGTTCGTCACCCCCGCCTTGGCGGCCACATCGGTGAACGTTCCGTCGTGATTATTGTGAAACAACGCGGCATGGGGAGGTTCTTCCTTACCGTCCAGCGCGGCGAACGTCGAGCCATTGACCAGGTAAATATCGAGCCATCCGTCATTGTCGTAGTCGATCAACCCGACGCCTGACCCGTTCGTCTCCACAATGAAGTCCTTCTCGGGAACACCCATCTTGTGGACCCAGCCGGAGAGCCCCGCGGACTTCGTAATGTCCTGGAACACTACCGGCCCGGAGTCGACAAATCCACCTGCGGTAATGGGCCGCTTCTGCTCGTCGTAAACCGGAGCAGCGCCCAAACCTCCGGCAATGCCGCTCATACCCTGCTGTTGATGCGCCGGTGCCGGCGCTGATTGGGTTCCGGGAGCTTGGGGCTCAACTGCTGTGGCGATCAGGACGGTTGTAGAGGGAGCGCTCCCGCTTACGCGGCTTGGCGGTTGAACATGCTGCGCCCGGCAATCAGCGGGAATCGATAGAACCAAAATCAGGAAGCCGGCAAAGAGTCCGCGGACATGCAACAACGAAAAACCTCCACGGCTTGCAGTGTATCGCAATCGGTTGATCCACTGTCGGATAGCCGCCCGTGCTCAGCGAAACCGCATGATCTCGGAGGTGTGCCGGCGAAACTCATTCCCCCCGTTTCACCTGGATAGATCTTGATCCAATGGGTTCGAATTGACGTATGCAGAATGCGATTTGACGTGATTGATGCAATTGCGGCCGTCTGTGGCATCGGCATGTGGCAATCGATGCGGTTGCGGGCTTTCTTGCTTCCAAGCGTGTCCGAGACACCGCAGCTTTGCCATCGATGGCTGCCAAGACAGCGATCCGAATACTCCGCCGCATTGCGTTCGCGGTGATGCACATCATGACAGGTGGATCAAGACATGGCCGGCGACGACCGATAGCAGCGGCTCCTCTTCAGAGGGCCGACTTGATTTCCATGCACATCCGGCTTCTCGACCGAATCAACAGGCTCTCGAGCGAAGCACCGGTCCAACGGCTCGTCAGGGCGATACGTGAACGCTGGAGCTAACCTATCACGCTGCGCTCCGTTGTGATATAGAGCGCAAAGGTCGACTTGGCGATCGCGATTGAACTTCGCCGGATCGAGAATTGCGCTTCCCGGCTCCGCAGACCTTGTGGCGCTCCGGCCCGTTTCGCGCTCAATGTGAGCCGCCCCCGCCCAATGGCAGTTCCCGCAAGAGATGCCTGTTTCCAACCTACTTTTATCGAATAGAGTGGTCTGTGGGTCCGGCGAAAGAGCCTGATATAGGTCGCGTGGCACTCAAGACAACGCGGGGCCACATGGCGAGCGAAGTTTGCTGTCCCGTCCTTGTAACCCGGACTGTTGATCCATTGGTTCCATCTGACCAGTAGCTCACAGGCACTTCGTATAATTCATTGACCGCCGA
>PMWR01000527.1 GCA_003166055.1 Acidobacteriaceae bacterium | reverse complement strand
TTCACGAATAATGCAGGTTAGGCATCTCTCGTGCCGACTACGCTTCCTAGTCGAGCGAGCAACCAGCCATTTCCGCTGCGCATCAAGACTCAACTGAGAGACGCGAATGTAGCAGGAGAGTCAATGGCAGGATGAGAGCTCATTTGGAAAACCTGGAGCAAGGCGATTCCTTCTGGGAGCTAGTCGGGTTGGAGTGCGACCTAAACGATCTCGACTACAACCTCATAACCCACTTGGGCGATTACGTACTGCTGTCATCCAAGTTGCTCGGGTTAAGCCGTGCCCATCGAGTACCAAAGCCGATGAATCTGACCTGATCGAACGCCGAAAGGTCGCCGAACTCTCCTTGAAGCGTGTCACCGGCTGGCTCTTGAGGCTAGTTCTTGGGATTGGAACAATCGGGATTCCTGCTTGACAGCAGTCCGTGTTTCATCGAGCAAATCGAGCATCATCTTTCGTGGCAATTCATCCGTTAAGGGCTTGATCAGCCAACGGAACGCCGTGGGAATTCCACGGCTCAAGACGATCATTTCCCATTCAACATACACGCCGCCATCGCGCGCTTCGAGGCGCTGAACGGTCACCTCGCGCCAGACATAACCAGGCCGTCGGTTTTCCGGAAACACATGCTCGGTGGGCTGGCCATAGTTGGCGATTTCTTGGACCCGGACGGCGTTGCTTGTGATGTATGCCTTTGTAGGACTAAGCCTCACAACTTGCACCTGGTCTTCGGTCTCGACTGCCGCGGTCACTGAAAAGGCCCTTTGAGTCGCAACAACATTCAACTTGACCTGATCACCGTCTCGTGCGAGGACTTTACACTTACTGAACAAGGGCTTATAGAACTCGTCATAGCGATCATAGCTTTCAACAACGCTCAACGCTCGATCAAGCGTAACGTTTGGCACGAATACGGCGCCAACCCAGTCATGGATCAGTCCCTGAGGTACATCTTCGGGATTGCGATTTGTAACTACAACCTCATTTCGTTGTACGCGCCGAGCCATATCCTGCGACTCATCGGTCAACAAAAACTGTCCGTTTCCGGCCGCGCTCTTTGCAATGTGCAGGTTAACGATTCGAATGTATTCATCCCAAGCTTGAAGGGTATTTTGTTTGGGCTCTGCAGCTTGCAAGAGACTTACAAACAGCACAAGAAGCAGCACAGCTAGCGCCGATGCTGACCTCGTGATTCGGGGACCTCTGTTGAATTGCATGTATCCTGCTTTCATCTCTCAGCCCTTCTCTCCTCGGATATTTGTGCGCCCATCGTCTTTTGTCTTAAGGCGCCCGCTTCCGCCACCTCTGGGTTTACGCTCATAACTCGCTATTGCAGAAACTTGCCGGGCAGGCGACAAGGATTTACGAAGTGTGTGCCTGGCGCGCCACAGTCGCGATTTGGCGGCAGCTACGGTCAGACCGAGTGCAGTTGCTGACTCCGCAAGCGAACATCCATGAACGTGATAATGCTCGAAGACGGCACGGAGGCGAGTCGGGAGCCCGCCGACTGCCTCCTGGACAACTTCATTGATCTGTTTAATCGAGTACATTTGTTCAGGATTCGGTGAGAAGTCAGGGTTTTCCGGTAGCTCGAATGTCTTCGATTCGGATGTGAGNNGCCTGTATGCGCTGAGTAGTGTCTCTTGAACAATGTCCTCGGTATCCTGGCGGTTTCGGACAACCCTGTATATGGTTCGTTCGAGCGGTCTCTTGTATCGCTGGACCAGCTCCACGAACGCATGCTCGTTCCCAGATTGTGCTTCACTAACCAGGTGGTCCTCGAAAGGATGCGGCTCACGCGTTCCAGGGTGCCCGGGTTTTCCTGCGTCCGACGTACCTCGAATCGCAGCGGTGGCGCTGCCTGCTTCATCATCGCGACAGCGGTGCTTATCTGTCGTGAAGTTGATGGAACGCGTGTCCTCATAGTTGAACGCCGAGGAACTTGCCATCATTGCACCTCCACAGTCTGGACAACCTCGGGGTTGAGGCAGGTGTCAGAGACGATCGTTCCAGAAGCAATGGGGACCGGCACCCCGAGCCGGGAGGCACGGCGACGAGACAGATAACACCTGAATCGATGAACGCCGAGAATTGCAACGGCAAATCCGAGTATGAGGAAGATGCCGAAGCCGGGTGAAGCGCTCATGGTGGAAGAAATCCATGACCGGAGTTGCCCTGGAAGGAAATGGCCGGCAGCAAGATAGAGCACCGCCCAGAGTCCGGAAACGATTGTATCTAGAACCACGAAGCGTATTCTGGAAAGCCCAGTGAGACCGGCGAGAGCTGCGGCAAGATTGGGTCCGGGAAGGAAGCGAGCCAAAAGGATAGCCACTGCGCCGTGACGGGCGAACAGGTGCGCGATGCGAAAGGAGCGCGAATCGACCGACTGCAGGCGCTTGAAAGCGCGGCCCGGATTCGATTTGCGACTGCGCCCAAAGTCGAACCATGCGCAGTCAACAATGACGGAGGCCGAGACCGCGACAAATANNGCACTGGCAATCGGTATTCCTGCTTGTTCGAGGATGATAGTGACAGCCAGCACTGTGAGAGGATGGCTAGTCAAGAAGCGATCCACAAAAATCATTGACCTCTCCTATTCCATTGCTGCACGCGCCGTACAGACTGGTTGAAGATGTTGTGGTGGGCTCGTGTCGATTCCGCTCTTCGGCAGAAACAACCTGGTTGATTGCGTGCACGCGAGCAGCACTGACTGCCGTCGGTGAGCTCTTCAGGAGCAGGGCACAATCCAGAATGGAATAGCGCTCAAGGACACAGATCACAAGTACCAGGCGGTCGAAGTCGGGCAACTCCAGAATCGAGAGAGAGTTCCGAAGTGCCTCAATTCGATACTCGGTAGGCTGCAAATGGAAATCAGATACCGTTTCGCAGTCAATATCGCTTGGTATAGTGTTTTTCGCGCCTAAGACCAAGCGGATTGCATTGCGGATCACCGTTCGACGAGCCCAGATCAGGGCCCATTCCTTTGCAACGGTGCTGTTGGCAAAGGACTCCCTCATGGCAAGGATGAGACACCTTTCCGCTGTCTCGGCGTCGGCGGTAAGTTGCAGCGACAAACGAAAGAGGTCGGTCATATCTCTTGCGAATAACCTCTGGAAGTCATCTGTTGTCGCGTAAGTGTCGTCTTCAATTGATTTGAACTGATTGCTGTGGAACTGGAGCGAGCTTCTCATTCCGCCTCCTTCACGCTTGCGAAAGGGGCGCACACTGTCACCCCGCTTTTTTACCCTTGCGATTCTCTAAGAGGCATTCGGAGTGCCAAACCATGCTGCCCGCAAGTCCTTGATTGGACAAGGAGTCAAAATCAAGTGCTTCGTTCATTGTCGAAACTGGCGAAACTCCTTCGACACGCACATCGTCGATGCGTATCGATAGACAGAGCGATCCAGGTTCGTGCGGAAATTGAACCAATGACGTAGAAAGATAAGTCGCCGGCGCAAGCAAGCTCTCGTTGGTCATTTGTCGTTCGGGTTAGCCCACCGAAGTCCGGACCGAAAGATTAGATGTAGTGTGTTTGCTGCGTGTGGCACTTGCTTACTGCCAG
>PMWR01000282.1 GCA_003166055.1 Acidobacteriaceae bacterium | reverse complement strand
CCAGTACTGGGAAAGACGACATGGAGAAAACCTTTCAGTTGAGGCTGAACGCTTTGGAAGGACGGCGAGTCAGCGGGTTAGCAAGTCAGGCGCGCTTCGCGCGTGTTAGCGGGGTTAGCGGAGTTAGTTTGTAGACTCCCATGTCTCAAAGTCGAGACATGGGGCACCCAGTGTGTTAGCGGGGTTCGCGGAGTTAGCAAATCAGTTGTTCGGCCAGCGCCAGTTCTTGATCTCGGGCAGGTCGTCGCCGTTTTCCGCCACATAAAGACGGTGGCGCTGAATGTTTTCGGAATACCACTGCTCGGCCGCTCCTACCTGCGACGCGAGACGCGGTACGCGCTTGAATACGTCAAGGGTAAGTTGGAATCGATCGATGTTGTTGAGCACGCACATGTCGAAGGGCGTGGTGGTCGTCCCCTCTTCCTTGTATCCGCGCACGTGGAGATTGTCGTGGTTGTGACGACGATATGTGAGCCTGTGAATGACCCACGGGTAGCCGTGGAAGGCGAAGACGATGGGGATGCCGACGGGAAAAATCATATCGAATTCTTCGTCGGGCAGCCCGTGAGGATGCTCGGATTGCGGCTGCAGGGCCATCAGGTCGACGACGTTGACGACGCGGATGCGCAGATCGGGGGCTCGTTCACGCAGCAGCGTAACGGCGGCGAGAGCTTCCATGGTGGGCACATCTCCGCAGCAGGCAAGGACTACGTCAGGATTGCCCTCTTCGTTTGACGCCCACTTCCAGATGCCCAGGCCGATGGTGCAATGCGCGACCGCTTCATCGATGGTGAGCCATTGCGGTGCGGGCTGTTTGCCGGCGACGATGAGGTTGATGTAGTGGCGGCTGCGCAGGCAGTGGTCGGAGACGGAAAGCAGCGTGTTGGCGTCGGGTGGCAGATAGATGCGAACCACGTCGGCCTTCTTGTTGAGCAGATGGTCGATGAAGCCTGGATCCTGGTGCGAGAAGCCGTTGTGATCCTGACGCCATACCAGCGAACTGAGCAGGTAATTGAGCGAGGCGATGGGTTTGCGCCAGGGAATCTCGCGCGTGGTTTTGAGCCATTTGGCGTGCTGGTTCACCATGGAGTCGATGATGTGGATGAAGGCCTCATAGCAACTGAAGAAGCCGTGGCGCCCGGTGAGGAGGTAGCCCTCAAGCCAGCCCTGGCACATGTGCTCGCTGAGGATTTCCATCACGCGGCCGGTCTCAGAGAGGTTCTCATCGACTGGAAGCGTTTCAGCCATCCATCGCTTGCCGGTCCCCGTGATTACATCCTGCAGGCGGTTTGAAGCNNCGTCCTTTGCGCCGCGGCCATCGATTTTCACGGCGAAGTCGCGGAAGTTGGGCACCTTGAGCGGCTGCAATAAAAGGCCGCCGTTGGCGTGGGCATTCATTCCCATACGCAGGCGGCCTTTGGGAGCAATATCGGCGAGATCGGCGCGGAAATGGCCTTTCTCGTCGAAGAGCTCATCGGCCTTGTAGCTGCGCATCCATTCGTCGAGTTGGCGCAAGTGCTCCGGGTTCTGCTGAATCTGGTCGAGCGGAACCTGGTGGGCGCGCCAGGTGTTCTCAACCGGCTTGCCGTCGACAAACCTGGGACCGGTCCAGCCTTTGGGAGTGCGCATGATGAGCATGGGCCACGCGGGACGGGCGGTAGAGCCGTCTTCCCTGGCGGCCTTCTGAATTGCGGCGATGCGGTCGAGCATGGTGTCAAAGACCGCGGCTGCCTTCTGGTGCATGACGGCCGGATCGTCGCCTTCCAGTGTGAAGGGTTCGTAGCCGTATCCGCGCATTAACTCTTCGAGCTCGGCTTGGGGAATGCGGGCGAGGACTGTGGGGTTGGCGATCTTGTAGCCGTTCAGGTGGAGGATGGGCAGGACCGCGCCGTCGGTGAGGGGATTGAGAAACTTGTTGGAGTGCCAGCTTGTGGCCAGCGGCCCGGTTTCTGCTTCGCCATCGCCCACCACGCAGGCGACGATCAGGTCGGGATTGTCGAAGGCCGCGCCGTAGGCGTGCACCAGCGAATAGCCCAGTTCGCCGCCTTCGTGAATGGAGCCGGGTGTCTCTGGCGCCACATGGCTGGGAATCCCATAAGGCCAGCTGAACTGCTTGAACAGACGCTTGATGCCGTCCTTGTTCCGCTCGATGTGGGGATAGATTTCGGAGTAGGATCCCTCGAGGTAAGTGTTGGCGACCAGGCCGGGGCCACCGTGACCGGGGCCGATGATGTACAGCATGTTGAGGTCACGTTCGCGGATGAGGCGGTTCCAGTGGACGTAGAGGAAGTTCAGGCCCGGCGTGGTTCCCCAATGGCCCAGCAGGCGCGGCTTCACGTCGTCCAGCGTCAGGGGGCGCTCCAGCAGCGGATTGTCTTTCAGGTAAATCTGGCCGACGGAAAGGTAATTGGCCGCGCGCCAATAGGCGTCCATTTTGGCCAGCAATTCCGGGCTAAGCGGGCTGTTGCCTGCCGAATCTTCGCTCACATTGCACCTCGCAGGTATGGATTACCCCGATTCAAAGCCTAGCAGTAGCACAAACTTGTCACAGGTGATTAAAGTCACAAGCCAGAAAGACGAAGGACCATAATGAGAGACAAAAACAGGCCCTTTCCATGGTCCTCGGAAATGGGCAGCCGCGATGTATCCGAGCGCCCTTGACATTCACTTCGATTCGGGATTCAATCGGTTTCTACTGCCAAAGGCGCGGCTATTCCTCGATCGGGGGCGGCAGGATTCGGGGGCCGCGGGCTGAGCAAAATGGGCAAGGGGAACGATGAACGCTCTATTTTGGATTGCGCAGATATTGCTAGCAGGCGTTTTTCTTTTTACGGGAGCCGGCAAGCTGCTGGCTTATGAACAGCTTGTGAAAGCGGTGGAGAAACGGTCTAAGAACGGCAAAGTAGGCATGTCGCGCCTGCAGGCGGGGTTTGTGGGCCTGTTGGAGATTGCCGGCGCGGTGGGCGTGATCATGCCGTTCGACTTGTGGCCTCCTTACATTCTGCTGCGGCTCGCAGCGGCGGCCTTGGCGCTGCTGATGGTGGCTGCCGGCATCTATCACCTGCGCCGTCAGGAGAGCGCGACGCCCAGTGTGGTGCTGTTTCTTCTGGCGATCTTCGTGATTGTCGGACGCTGGCCGCGGTAAGGCGCTCTCAACCGCGCCGTTAGAGTGTCCTGGGCGAGTGGCTTTGACGCAATCTCTACTTTTGCACTTGCATGGGAACTTCGAGCGACCCGGTTCGGTGGGCGGCGAGGTCGTGGATCGCGATGCGCAGCGAGCCCTGGCCTTCGGGAAGATCGAGCTCCGCCCGGATAGGAACGCCCGAGGCCATCAATCCCGCGAAGCGGGCGGGTGTCAGGGTGAGCTGGAAGCTATGTTCCAGGTAGTTCACGCGCGTTCCGTCCGCGTCGTACGCGACCAGTGCCAACTGGAGGCGGGCTACATGTGAACCGTTGGCCGCGGTGTCGAAGACGAGTCCGTGCAGGTCGAGGACCAGATCGATTACGTAGCGGTGAACCGGTCCTTTCAGTTTGGCAGCATCATCGCCGACGCGGCCCTTGGTCAGCACTGCGCCCTGAAGCAGCGGGTTGCTCGCCGGCAGTACCCGTGCAACAAAGGAAATCTGCGTGGACAGCGGCGCTCCGTGGGTCGATGCGGCCACGATAGGGCTGGTCTCGCCGGGATGATGCGGGGAGGGTTTGTCGGGTGAGTCCGCGAAGTAGCCCCGCCGGTAGGCAAGGTTGTATTTGGTGTCGTCCAGGCGGACTTTGAAGGTGTGGAACTGTCCGTCGAATTGCTTCCGGTCGGGTGCATAGCCGAGGGTGTAATAGCTCGAGCCGCTTGCGACCACGTCGGCCACGGCGTCCGCGAAGTCGTTGGTGTCGATGAACGCCCTGCCCCCTGTATCGCCGGCAATCTGCTGCATGGTGGCTTGTTCGTTGACCCGCTGCTCGGTTTCGTTTAGCAACTTCGCGGCCTGGGCGGGCCCATTTTGGGCACTCGGAGACGGGTTCATTAAAGGGTGGTTGGCTGCGTTGAATGCGTCTGGCGTCATCAGCCCCCGCGCATCGATGGGATAGATCGAGATGCGCGCGTCCGAGAGCATCCTGGTGGTCTCCCGTATCTCGTCTTCGTGGCTGCCGGCGGTTCTGAACTCCTGCAGACCCAGCGAATCGTCGGGAGGGACCCAGGACGGAAACGAGCCGGAAAACCAGATGACGTTTTTGCGCCCTGGGATGGCGCTCAGGTACCGGGCCAACTGCTGCATGGCATCGAGCGTTATTCTGACCCGCTGGTCAATGAGTCCAGCCGCAATCTGGGCCTGGAACTCCTGCACGGCCGCGGCGGCATCCATGGGGCCACCGCCGTTTAAGCTTGGGGTGGCCGGCCCTGGAGCGGAGGGAGTTACGCCCACATCCTGGACAATGTTGTCCGGGTCAATCAACGCGGATTGCTGCGCCGCAATTTTGGGGTTTTTCAATGCCGCTGTCAGGGCGGCCAGATCGGTTGAAAAGCCCGCGATCATCCGCAGGCGCGAGGAGAGCCCAAAGATCGCCAGCGAGGTGCCCGGCTTGATCTTGCCCAGGTATTGGATCATCTTTAGGCGCACATTCACCTGGTCGCTAAAAGGCGTATTCAGCCCGTCCAGCAGCAATACGTTGACCGCGCCGGCTTCAGGATAGTCGGGGATGTTGGTATACGTGTTGGGCGGCAGAGCGGCCCGCTTCATCGGTGGCATGGTCCCCGGCGCGCTCGAAGCCGGGGCCCGATGCTCGTCGAAGGAGGTGATGGTCTGTTCGCGCCCATCTTCGAAGACATGAAACCGGCTGCGTTCCAAGCCATGCACGGGTTTGTCATGGTCGGTGACCACCACATCCACGAGGACGAGATTTGTGTTGGCATGGAGAATGGTCGAAGGCGCGGTGGCTTCGGCATTCGGTGGGGGAACGGCGGCGGATTGCGCGGCCGGCGTCTGCGCTGCTGCGCCGATCGCTGAGGTAGCAAAAATCGACAGGCCATATAAAGCCGCTCTGGCGAAAGCACGGCGTGGATGCATCGGGTTCTCTTCTTCCTCGCGGCAATTGCGGAAGCGATCGGGCGCTTCTCCGTTCGCATTCATATTGGACCCTGACGGCGCCTCCGGCGTCAAAAAAAGCGCTTGAGCTTGAGGATTTGCGACTCGAAACCGTACCAGAGCACGGTGGCTGCGGCGGTGGTGGCAAAGAGCCGAAAGGCCACGATGGCCAGGTTGCCGGCGGTTCCGTAGTTGTTCATCCACGCATCGAACCAACCGAAGTAAATGAAGACCGCGATGTGGATCATGTAGAGGCCGTAGCTGATGCGGCCATAGAAGGCGAATGGGCCGCGGCGAAGCGCGGCGTTGAGCGGGTTGCGCGCTCCTGTTGACGCTATGGAGGCCAGCACGGCTCCGGCAAAGGCGACGGCCAGTGCGGAATCGAGGAATCGGGTACCTCCGGCAATGGTGGCCGTGGCCGAAAACCCGAGAATCGCCGCCGTAATGCCGATCCAGAGCCAAGCGCGGCGGCTAAACGGGAGCGTGTAGATCCCCAATGCCAGCAGGCTGCCCAGGGCGATGCCGTCCAGGTGAATCAGCGTATGTGTGGGCGTGAGCCACGGATGATGATCAAGCAGGGGAGAACCCGCAAACGCCACAATCAGGATTGCGGCCAGCATCCAGGGGCGGCGCAGAAAGCGCACAAGCGGCGCCCAGAGAAAGTAGTACTGCTCCTCGATGGCCAATGACCAGGTTTGCCCGATGGCCGGGGGCAGCGCGATGTGGAAGAGGTTCTGGACGAAGAAGATGTAAGCCAGCCACGGCGCGGTTTTGACCGCATCAAGGACGCTGAGGCCGATGAACCAGGGAGCGTTCAGATAAACCACGACCAGCACGAGAACGTACACCGGCCAGATGCGCAGTGCGCGCCGGCCATAGAAGTTGCGGAAGTAGTGCTCTTTGTCGCGGGCCTCAAGAAGGATAGACGTAATGAGGAAGCCGGAGAGGACGAAGAAGAGATTGACGCCCGCCCATCCCCAGAGCGACGCGTAGTGAATCCATGTACCTTCGAGGCGCGGATGGCAGTGGTAGATGACTACGGCCAGAACGGCGAGACCACGCAGGCCCTGTAACTCCGGGATGTAGGACGGCAGCCAGGTTGGGCGGGCGGGTTCCAAGAATTCCGCGGGCTTTCTCACTCCTTGCAGAACTCCGCGAGGAAGTCGGCAAGGTGCTTGAAATGAATACTTTCGATTGGGACGATTTCGTTGCGGCTACTTTGGAGAAGCGGGCCAAGTGTAGCCCAAGGGTTACTTGGAAAAGCTGATGCGACCAAAGCCGACATCTTCATCTTCGCCAGAGTATTTGGTTCGTTGTCCGGCGCTCTCCCAATGCAGGCCAAGAGAGAGTCGATGCACGGCTCGCTGCTTTTGGAAGAATCGAATGCTGCTCCAAGCGATAGGTGCTCAAGCGTTCCCGTTTCGTTTTTCCCTGGGATTAAATAGACGGCAGTCGTTACGCCGTTTTCATCCTTTGGCGTAAATGCTGAATCTGGAATTGGATACTCCGCATATTCAAGCGCGGAGCAAGCCAGTTTGAATGCGGTTTCAGGCGAGTCGTCCGCATCCACCACTACAAGCAGGCCCCGAACCATTTGAACGGCGCCATTGTTTGCGGCTAAAGAGATCGCGCTGAGATATTTGTTTAGGAAATCCTTTCCATCCCCGCCCACACCAGTTCTACTTGGACAACCTACTCGGCAAGTTGTTATCTTTTTCAGTTTCAGAAGCTGTTCAACGAGGCATACATCGCCAAACCCTTCGCAGGCTACGATAAACGGCGACTCAATGCGTTCAACCTTGTGCGGGAGGATCAGGCTCATCGGAGTTCAAACTCCTGGGAAAGAGCCGAAGCGAACCGTCTTCCATTGCTTACAGAAAACTCGATCGATTTTTCGGAACGGCTGGCGCGCAGCAAAGCGAAGTCATCCTCGTTCACTTCAAGGACTGGAAGAAGCGCGTCAAGGCATTCCTGGCTATGTGTGGTTGCAAATATCTGGGTGCCATTCGCCTTCGCAAACTTGTGTATGACGTTCCAGGTCGAGGCCATTTTTTTGAAGTAAAAGCCGTCTTCGATCTGATCGACGAGCACTGTTCCGTGAGGATTTCTGGCAATGCTAAGCAGGATGCTGAGAAACTTGTTTACGCCGTCGGAAATGAGGCCGATTGGAAACTTCCTGCTCTGACCTTCGACTTCGGCAAAGATAATTGTGGTTCCGGAGTTGATCTCTAACGATAGGGACTTTATGAAAGGGAACTCCTCTCTCAAAGCATCGATCACTGGTTGATGCTTTCCATCCTTACTCAACTCGGAAAAGCGGGCTGCGTCGTCTTGGGGAGGGTCTGGGATATGGGGCCCAAAAAAGCTTGTCGGAAAGTATTCACTCGACCCTCCATCGAAGACAAGCGAGTTGTCTTTAATTCTCGGTACGACCCGGATCTTTTCGGCACCATCTTTGGACCACTCAAATGAAAGCAGCGGGTAAGGAAATGTCGAGAAGGGGTTTTGGCGTACGCCTAGCGGCACGACCTGAATACTATCCATGGCGCGGGATATAGCGAGCGAACGGGCAGATCCTTCCCCCGCAATTTCAATAGTGATGGGCCTCGTCAGATCGTATCCATAGAAGAGATCCTCCCACAAGCCCCAATAGGAGGACGAATCCGGCCTCAGCTCAAGTTGGGTTCCGAGCTGTCGCCACGCACGGAGTTGCAGGTTGATTTGTGGAACGGCTGCACTTGAGAGAAAGACTGCTTCCAGAAATGCGGACTTTCCACTCGCGTTTTCCCCGACAATTATATTGATAGGCTTAAGTCCATAGACCTCAAGCTCGGAGAAACAACGGAAATTCCGAATTTTGATGCTTTCAATCATCGCAAGTCCAATTGCGCCAATTCATGAAATTGGCGCCCTTCTTGATCTCCCGATCATGCAAATGCAGAATACACGGTCGGGCGACAGGTCACACCCGTGCTTTGTCGCCGACAAGGGACACCTGTTCAGCCCGCCGCCAATTGCTTGGCGCGCTCGGTGGCACGCATGACGGCCTTGATCAGCGTGACGCGCAGGCCGCCTTCTTCGAGTTCGAGNNGCGCCGAAGGTGGTCTGCGCGGCCAGTTGCGTGGCTGTTTCGCGGGGCAGGCCGACCTTGACGCCCGCTTCGGCCAGGGCCTCAATGATGATGTAGATGTACGCAGGTCCTGAGGCGGAGAGGCCCGTGACGGCGTCCATATGCTTCTCGTCCACGATCACGACGCGCCCTACGGTCTCAAAGATGCGCTTGGCCAGTTCCATCTGCTCGGTGGTGACGAAGCGTCCCCGGCACAGGCCGGCTGCGCCCGCTCCAAGCGCCGACGGAGTGTTGGGCATTGCACGGATCACGGGAATGTCCATGCCTGCCGCTTCTTCAATGGCGCGGGTCTTGACCGACGCCGCGAAGGAGACCAGCGTCTTCGACGGTGTGAGCGCGGGGCGAATCTCGGCGATCAGGTCCGGTACCTGGAAGGGCTTCACGCCGAGCAGAATCAGGTCGGACTGGCGTGCCGCTTCAAGGTTGTCGGTGGTCACGTCCACGCCCCACTGGGCGTTGAGCGCGAGCGCCCGCTCGGAGTGAGCGACGGTCGCGTGAATCTGGTCCGCGGCGAACAGGTTCTGCTTCAGGAAGGCCTGGAGCAGGATGCCGCCCATCTTGCCTGCGCCCAGCACGGCCACGCGGACGTTGGGCAATTGCGCGGGTATTTCAGTGGCCTCAACGGCGATCTCAGACATGGTTTTCCTTTTTTCTATCTTGGATGAATGGGTTGGTTCCAGTTTCAAGAATACGCGCATCGCCGCGCGGCTAGCTGGATTTTGGCCGCGTCGCGTTGTGGTTCCGGTTGCCGATCTGCCTGGTTGCGCCTATTTCGAAATCAGCTCTTCGTCGGCAAGATAGCCGGTCAGCGACGCCTTCAGCAACTTCCCGCGATCCGCGGGCGCCCACGCCGCGTTCCACAGCACGTAGCCGCCGGGCAGCGTCACCGTCTTGATCATGTTGGGCACCGCGCTAAAAGCGGCAATCTCCCAGGCCCGGCTCTCCAGCGCATAGACGCTGGATGCAGATCCGGGGGACTGCGGATTGCGAATGTCGGCAATCAACGATCCAATGTAAACCACTGTGATTCTGGTTGGGGAACCGTTCAAGCGTCCACCATCCGAGGTGTAGTTGAATAGCAGGCCGTCCGGCGATTTGCTATCCCCCTTTTCATCGCTCTTCCTGGTCGCTTCATTTGCGACGCCGACACTCTCAACGCCAACGTCCTCGCCCGGCTTGCCAAACGCCGCCGCCGCCCGCTCAATCTGTGCGCCAACCGGGTTGCCGTCGCCAAAGGCTTTGGCCGCCTGGTGCGCAGCTGCTACCGGGTTGCCACTGCTCGTTTCAAGGGGAGGCTCCACGTTGATGGCCTCGCCGGCTTTCGAATAGTCGATCTCCTTTGGCACCACATCCGTCACCGACCGGAGCACCAGGCGCGCGCTGTAGGCGTTCAGATTGCCAAACCCGCTGATGGCCACAATCTTGCCTGCGCCGTCGCGCTGAATTCCTGGCACGGTTCCATCCAGCCGGCCCACGAGTGTTGCACTCACCTCATATTTCATGCATCCCAGGCAAACGCCCTTGGTTTTGTACGGAGTCGACAGCAGAGTATCGAACTGCTTGAAGTCCTTGTCTTTCTCCAGCTTTACCGGCGTCCGCTCGACCGTGGGGATGGTCCCGCTGAAGTTGTGCGCCGGCTGCACCTGAAGAATCGCCGCCGGGCCGGCTTTTGCTTCCGAGTATTCCGGGTAGTCGAGCCAGATGGCGTCCACATGCTGGCCGCAGCCGGGGCCCTTCACGACGAACTGATCGAAGCCCACGCTCACCGTGCCTTTGATGCGGACGATCTTTCCGTTGAACGATTGCGGATCCTTGAGAATGTCGCAGACAGTTGAATCGATGGCCTGCGCATGGATGCAGCAGGAAAAGGCACAGCAAAAGGCGATGGCGAGGATGCGCTTCATTTTCAGGTTCTCCCGGGTATGCGATTGCAATTCTGGCAAGTAAATCGATTCCGCGAGCCGCCAGACTTGGAACTCCCAAGCCTATCACGTTCGGAGGATGGGTTGCCTTTCGCCTGTCTCCGTTTTGTTCCGGTTGGCTGGCCGGACCTTGATCTGAGCATGAATCCGAACGCTGAAGACGCCGCGAGTAGTCCAAAGCCGCCACAGACTTCGCCTTTGCCCCGAACCGAATACGGACACAAAAACGACCAGGAAAACGCCGAAAAGAGCGCCAAATTGCACGCTTTTCGCATGATTTTCAATGTTTTCGTCCGCCTATACACGGACGTTTCCGCGCAAAATCTACACCTCCACGGATACAGTTTTGGACCGCCGACCTGACTACGCTCAAACGTATGCCTTTGCCGCTACAAAATCGCCGCTTTCGTCCGCTTATGTGAGGACTGAAAATCGCGATTGCGAGGCTTTTGCCGTGGACGCTCCTTTCGAATCCCAAATCCTATTTCCTGCTCCCTATTTTTGTGCGGCGATCCACGAGTCGATGCGATCGCTCAGGACGTCGAGAGGGAGAGCGCCGGCGTCGAGCACCTGGTCGTGGAAGGCGCGCAGGTCGAACTTGTCGCCAAGCGCGGCTTTGGCGCGGGCGCGCAACTCGAGAATCTTCAACTGGCCGATCTTGTAGGCCGTGGCCTGGCTGGGCCACGCGATATAGCGATCGACCTCGGACTGAACCTCCGGTTCTGCGATCCCGGAGTGGTCATGGAAGAAGTCCACCATCTGCTGGCGGGTCCAGTGCTGGTTGTGGACGCCGGTGTCGACCACCAGACGGATGGCCCGCTCCATGTCGCCATCGAGCCGGCCGTAGTCGGAAAGAGGATCCTGGTAGAGGCCCACGTCCTTGCCGAGCCGCTCCGCATAGAGGGCCCAGCCCTCCACGAACGCGGTGTAGGACTCGAACTTGCGGAACGTGGGTACGCTGTCGAGTTCCTGGGCAATGGAGATTTGCAGATGATGGCCAGGCAGCCCTTCGTGGTAAGCCACGGCCTCCACTTCGTCGAGGTTGCGCTCAGGGGCGTCATAGGTATCGATGTTGAGGCGGCCGGGCCGGCTGCCGTCGGGAGTGCCGGGCTCGTAGTACGCGGACGCCGAGGTTTTTTCCAGGTAGTCCGGAACCGCAATGACCTCGAACTTTGCCTTGGGCAGGCGGCCAAATAACTGCGGAAGCCTGGCCTGCATCGGCGTCAGGTAGCCACGATAAACAGCGAGCAGCGCATCGCCATTGGCCGGATGATTTTTGGGGTTGGTGACAAGGCTGGCGCGGAAGGTCTTGAGGTCCTGAAAGCCGAGCTTCCGCGCGATGGCCAGCATCTCGGCTTCATCCTTCTTCACTTCGTCAACCCCGATCTGGTGAATCTGGTCGGCGGTGAGGCCGGTGGTGGTGGTGCGGCGGAGCAGAAACTGGTAGTACTTTGCCCCGTCAGGCAGGGCGGAGATGCCGGGCTGCTCGCGGCCGGCGGGGATGTAGCTGACCTCAAGGAAGCGGGCGAAGCGCATATAGGCTGGGAGCACTTCTTTGGCGATGGCGTCAAGCATTTCGGTCTTGATACGGATCTGCTCTTCGGGCTTGATGCCGGCGGGAAACTTTTTGAGGGGCAGCGCGAAGGGCGAGTCCTCTGGTTTTTGGCCGGCTAACTGCTTCACCTGGTCGAGCACTTTTTCCAGCAGATATTTGGGCGGGACGCGCTTGTCTTCCATGCCGATGGACATGTTGGTGGTGGTCTGGTCAAAGGCTTTGGGGAGCTGGTGGAGGCGGGCGATCCAGTCGTCGTAGTCCTTGACGGTGGTGAAGCTGAGCTGGGCCACGATCTGCGGGTACGCGGTGTGGATGCCGCCCATCTGGTTGACGGGCATCTCCCACTCTTTGAACTCGGCGGCTTCCTGGTCTTCGGTGAAGGTGCGCAGGAGCAGCTCGCTGCTGATCTTTTCCTGGTTGGTGAATCCGGCGGGGTCGATGGCGGCGAGGCGGAGGAGGAAGCCCTGTTCGCGGGCCAGGCCGTCGTTGAAGGCCTTGACGGAGTAGTCGGAGATCTGGTCGTTGTAGCGCTTGTCGCCGAGCGTGGAGGCAAACTCCGGGTTGTGGCGGAGGTTGTCTTGCCAGTAGTCCTCGAAGAGGGCGTTGAGGTCCTTGCGGCGGTCTTCGAGAGAAGGGGTGGGCGCGGCCTGGGCGCGGAGGGCTGGTGACGGAGCGAAAAGGAGGAGCGCGGAGACGGCGAGAAGGAAGGTTTTCAACGGAGGACCTCGGGATGGATTACGGCCTTGGGACGAGTTTAGAACAACGGCCGGGAGGCAGGGACCAAGGGACTGAGGGACTAAGGGACTGAAAACTGCGCAATCGCAATTTTGACTCCTACTATAGGGCTATGAAAAAGGCGATTTTGTGGTGGTAAACGTGGATGTTTTTGGGCAGGCAGGATTTTGGGTGCGAATCGTCGGGGTATAGGTTGAGATTTGAGGCCCTGGTGTACTGGTGTGGGTGGATGAAAGCATTCAAAAACGTGCGAAAAACGTGCGATTTTGATGTGTTTTCGAGCTATTTTGGGCGGTTTTTGTGTCCTGATCGCGGTATGGCCCAAGAGGGGTCTATGGCGGCTTTGGGCAATTCGTTGAGGCATCGGCGTTTATCATCAGGTAATCTACGGGCTCAATTATGCAGTTTACCGATGAGCGAGTTTGAGTATGCCTTTAACACGCGATAATCACTTCGTGCCACAGTTGTACTTGAAGAATTTCGCTGCACCTTCCGGCGAGGTTATCGAGCACCGCATACTCGTCTCTCGCTCAAGCGTCCCTGTGTGGAAGCCGGTCAATGTGGCGGGAACTGGGTACGAGAAAAACCTATACACGAGGATTGTGCGCGGAGAGGAGGCGGACGACATCGAACAATGGCTGAGTCGCGAATTTGAATCGCCGGCCAAAGAGCCATTTCAAAAAGTCCTCGCCGATAAAGAGCTGACGCGCGGCGATTGGGAAACACTCATTCGCTTTCTTGCGTGTCAGATCGTCCGGACGCCCGCGTTTCTTATAAAGTACCTGCCAATCTGGAATCAGATGGCGCCGGAGCTATTGAACCTGAAAAAGAAAGATTTTGAAGCTAGCTTGCGCAAGGCAACAGAATCGGGCGAGAGGATCGTCCGCGTCGATGTTCCGCATAGAGAATACTTTCCTATGACAATAGATCGACAGGACTTGCCCGAAGAGAATAAGGTTCGATTCACTAGGGCGTGTTAACACTA
>PMWR01000121.1 GCA_003166055.1 Acidobacteriaceae bacterium | reverse complement strand
ACACGGCGGTGACCATGGGCTAGGCGGCTAACTCGGTGAAGCTGTGGGCAGTGAGCAATGCTCTGCGTCACCATGTCCGGCCCACCGCCGGTCACCGCACCGTCAATGTTCCGCTGGCCACAGCTTCGTCGTTGACCTGGGCGCTCGATGACTGACCCGCCGTGCCGGTGTTGTCCGCGATCACCCAGACGTAGTAGGTTCCCGCCGTCGAAGGCGCGGTCACCGTCACGTTCTGCGCCACGCTACCGTTCGCCGACAGACTCGACGCCGGTACCGCCCCCACATCGTTCGCCGAACTGCCGTAGGAACTGCTCGACGAAGTGATCCTCACTTCCGTGCTCGACGCGTTCGCTGTGCCCGTTCCCTGGTTCTTCAGCGTCCAGTTCACCGCCACACTGCCGCCCGGCGCCACGCTCGCCGGGCTGAAGCTGATGTTCTGCACCACAAGATCGGGGCTGCCGCTGCTCTGCACCGATGGCGAAAAGACCGGACCATCCTCCACATCCCGGTCAATGCCTTGGTTGGGAGAGGACCCGAGGGTCACACTGCCCCATATTTCCTGAGCAGGCGATGGACAGATTTGACTTGAGCCTCCTGCACAATACTGGTGGATTCGCCGTTGGGCCCAGTTGCCGGGGAGAACGCTAGCTAAATCCGCAGCCGCATCCACGCCATCTGGATAGAATGCCCAGATAGCATCAGGGGAATTTGTCCAATCGCCTGCGTTATAAGCCCATCCGTATACTCCAGCCTGAAATCCCTGAGCACGTAGTTCGTTGACCCAACCGCTTAGAAATTGGCTAACTGTTGCACTGCAAGTGCTGTTGTCTGTCGAATATGCCTCCATATCGTAGTAGATGATGCTGTTTCCCATTCCCAGCGACGAAGCGCGATTGGCGGCTGCATCCGCCTCGGCAGCACCGAGGTCAGACGCCGTTGTGAGAATCGCATTTTCGATCAAATTATTACCATTGGGATTCTGGGTAATGCAGGATGACTGCGGCCCGACCCATAGGGGCATAATGCCCCGCCCATCGCTGGACACATGGCTAACCCAGCCTGAATCAAGGTTTGTATTTTTTGTCCTCGCGCTCACCTGTGCTGGAACGCTCCCACAACCGTCTTTGATTCCGCTCGGGGGTGCGACAGAAGCGTCACAGCCGCCAATGTAGACGCCGATATCTCGGTAAGGGCTGTTTGCCATCTATGCATCCATCTCGCTCTGGGAAGGAGCCAAGAGTATGTCGAATCCCTGACTCTCGCTGATGCGGATGTTCGATGTGGTAACGCCAGACTGAGTCACAGTAACAGTTGCAGGGCTGCCGGAAGCACCGCTTGCTGTCACTTGGATTGTCCCCGAGCGTTGCCCTCCGGTGTTCGCGGAACAAGACACCGCTATGGTTCCGCTGTTCCCTCCGGTCGCGCCGGAAGCAATTGACAACCATGCTGATCCGCTCGTCACAGTTGAGGAGTAACTCAATGCTCCGGCTCCCGCATTACTCACGCTTATGTTCGTGGAACCAGCAGCTGGAGTCACCGATGGATTGGTTGGGGTCACCGATAGGACCGGTGCCGTTCCCGTATTGATGGTGAAGTACTCAATCGACGCCGGAGAGCTGGAGCCGGCGGAGTTGGAGGCTGACACCGTCCACAGATACGCAGTGCCGTTTGCGAGAGTCCCTGAGGGGATGGGGGCCGTGTTGGTGGTCACGTTTGCCCCATAGACGATTTTGCCGCTGGTGTTCTCAACCGCAACCGAGTAGGCGGTGGCCCCCGTGGAGACGTTCCACGTCAGCGTCGGCGTCACTGTCGCGATCGTGGGTCCGGGCGACGAACCTCCTCCAGGCGACAGCCCGCTCGGAATTTGCGGAGGCCCTCCAGAACCACTATTGACAGTAAAGTAGAACGGCGTGCTCCAGGGGCTTTGGCCGGCAGAGTTTGTTGCTTGAACGTTCCACGCGTAGCTGACGCCGTCCTGCAGCACGCCAGATGGGACCGCCCAAGACGTTGTACTCGACGGAATCAAGGGAACGTCGTAGAAAGTGTTGTTTTTCCCGTAGGGCGCGTTGGATATCGCAAGTTCATAGGTCGTCGCGCCAGAACCAGTCCACTCCAGCGTGGGATTCGTGACCGTGATCTCTGATCCGGGACTGGATGCCCCCGTGGAGAGGTTTGTGGGCATATCTGGAAGCGCGCCAGCATTGACGGTGAAATAATGCGAGGAACTTACCGGGCTCCAACCGGCACTGGTGTACGCCTGCATATTCCAGCGATAATTGATGCCGTTGAAAAGGAACCCCGGAGGAACAGTGTATGAGGTGAGACCGCCATTGATCTGGCCGCTACTGTAAACGATGTTCGAGGATCCGTAAGGAGCCTTGGAGATCGCAAGGTAGTATTGAGCGGCGCCTGTACTGGTCCAGGAAAGGGTGGGCACAGTGGTGGCGATCGAATTGCCCGGCGAGGTTGTGGATCCGGGCGAAACCGGTTGCGGGGCCGTCGGTGTTGGAGTGGGAGCGGCGGTGACTTGAAGGTTTACCGGCGTCGATGAGCCATTGGTGATGGCAACAAAAGTATGGCTCACCGTGAGGGGGAAACTGGCTGGGTTGGCAAGGTCGGCAGCCGAGAGTGGAAGCTGCAACTGGTTCGGGTTATTGAAGTCAGGCTGGCGTGAAGAACCGTTGAAGGTCACCATGTCGCCCGCAAGGAAACCATATCCGTTGATGAACAACGTCTGCGCGGTAGAGCCTGCGGCAATCGGGTTCGGCGCAAGATTCTGAACAGTGGGTGCGGCACCTTCGTTGCCGGAAGACAGTAGCAAGGTGGCGAGAGTCTGCACTGCGTTATTGGTATTGCTTTTGGCAATGATCGTAATCGGGCAGGAATCCTCGTAGTAGGCGCTGTAGAAGGCACAATAATTCCCTGCGGGGGCAACCGATGGCGCTGTGTACAAACCGGTGTTGGCGTTGATCGCGCCCAGTGCGTCGCCCAGTGAGCCGTCTTCGAGAGACCATGTCACGTTGGATGGGGTAGCGGAAAACTGTACGGTGTCGCCGAGCTTAACGCTGGGCCCGACGGGCGTAACGTTAATTTCCGCCGCGGCATTTGCGATGTCGACTGCATTGCAGACCATGTCCTGAACGTCATAGGACGGCACATCGCCACCGCCTTGGACAATCCCGACAATATTTACCTCAGTCTCGCCGGCTGCGGCCATCGCGTCGTTCTTGGCAATTAGCTGTGCAATCCCTGTGGCAATGTATCCCACACATTCGGACGTAAGATCGCTTTCGATCGCCATCCCCCCGCACAGATCATCGGTCCGACACCGGTTTCCGGCGAAGCACACGCGACAAGAACGCCTGCGGCTCCGCCACATGTGATCACTCCCTTGATGTTCCCGACCAGATTGCACGCTGAGGTCAGCGGAGTAAACTGTGTTGTCTGCAGCTGGTTGGTGCTGAAGTTGTCGTTGCAATCGACAGAAACCGTTGTATCGAGCTGCGGGTTAGCAAGGCACGGGTTGAAGGAATTGAGGTATTGATTGGTGGACGCAGAGCCATTAGAAGTTGCCATCATCAGCGGACTGACGCCAGTGGTCGCGGAAGTCGAGCTGGACGAGTCGGCGGGTGAGAGTCCGAATGCGTTCTCGTGTACGCGCATCCGGTTCAAAACCACCGCAGCTTGCTGGGTTACCGAGGTTGAGGCCGCGACAAAGACCAGTTCAAGGACAGCGGTTTGATTGCCCGAAACGGCGGATACCTCGACCACTTCGCCTGCATAACTCGCTGGGGGAGTAATGCTGCCTGAAAATGTGCCATTGATGTCGGTGGTGGCCGCGTTTTGTGTGATCGAGCCCTCGCTGGAATTGAGGGTCACCGTCGCGTTGGGTACTGGGTTTCCACTGGAATCAGCGGCTGCCGCGGATAGCAGCCAAGGCCCGCTGGGCGAACCCGCGCTTGCTGGCGACGCTAGCAACACCAGCTTAGCCACAGCGGTCACTGGCGTGATTGTGAATTGCGCGCCTGCCGATGAACCACCTCCGGGAGTAGGCGTCGTCACCATCACGACCGCATTACCGGCCGTGGTCAGCTGCGCGGCTGGAATCATAGCCGTCAACTCGCTTGTAGAGACGTATGTTGTCTGCAGCGCTTGGCTGCTCAAGTTCACAACGGACGTGGGCGCAAAGTCGATGCCTGTGAGAGAGATGGGCGTATCGCTGGTACCGGCCGCGACCGAGGACGGAGAAAAGAGTAAAAGCACGGGGAGCGGATATACAAGCGTGATTTGTGCCGCACCTGACTGAGTCGAATCTTCGACACTGGCCGCGGAAATGCTAATAGTGTTGCCGCCCGATGGAATCGAAGCCGGAGCGTCGTACAGTCCGGTGGATGAGATCGTGCCCAGCGTAGCGTTGCCACCGGGAACACCGCCAACAGTCCAGTTAACCTGCTGGCTGAAAGCTCCTGTTCCCTGCACAGTTGCGTTACATTGGTTGGTCTGCCCAATGACAATACTCTGCGAGGTGCAGGCGACCGTGACCGAAGTGATCGTCAAAATAGCAGTGACCGTTACGGTTGACGACCCGTATTTGGTCAAATCCTGCGTAGAGGTGGCAGTGATGGTTGCCGTTCCCGCACTACTCGGCGTAAAAACGCCTGAACTGCTGACCGTTCCCATACTCGTCGGGCTTACAGCCCAACTGACTAAGTTGCTGAAACTCCCAGTTCCCGTCACCGTGGGAGTACAGGTTGACGTTTGATTGGTCTGGATTGACGATGGGGAACAGACCACGGAGACCCCGGAGATCGTTGAAGCGGCTGTAACGGTGAAATTGACGGCAGCCGAGGAGCCGCCTCCCGGAGTGGGATTGGTGACAACGACCGGATAGGAGCCTGCTGTAGCGAGGTCCGCCGTTGTCAGCGAGATGGTCAGCTGGCTGGCGCTCAGGTAGGTAGCGGCATGAGCCGCGCCGTTGAAGGTCACCGTNNTTGATGGTCAGCGTCTGCGCCGTTGCACCGGCCGCCAGTGAGGCGGGGGACAGCGAGGCGACTGTCGGAATGGGATTGCTCGGAGCCGTGACCGTAATTGTCTCGCTATTCGATTTGGTCGAGTCCTGTGTTGAGGTGGCGGTGACAGTATCCGATCCGGAAGCCGGAACGGTGGCTGGCGACGTATACAGCCCGGAGCTTGAGATTGTGCCTGAGACGGCAGACCAGGTCACGGCGGAGCTGTAGCTGCCCGGTTCCCGACACTGCCGCCGTGCATTGGCTGGTCTGGCCGGTCTGGACGCTGGTGGGAGTGCAGGAGACGCTGACCGAAGTGATGGTGGGGGATACCGGTGGGGTGCTACCGCCCCCGCCGCCGCAAGCAGAGGCAAACAGCAGTGGAACACCCAGAAAAAGTGCACTGAACAAACGAAGGTCTTTGTTTGCTGAATTCCGACGCGACTGNNACGGGCAAAGCAGCCCTCAATGAACTGAAAGGGGAAGATAACCGATAATTGCGTGATTCAGTTGGCGTAGAGCATACTGCAGCGTCATGCAACGCGTAAGAGACACTTGCGATTAGCTTGTGTGCGCTATTCGCAACGAGCCAATTCCCCCCACGTCAAGTGCCAACCATAATACTCAGTTCTGCAAGGCATACACGACCGGGTTCAGTACCTCTCAGCACTTTTCAACCAAGTAGCGTAGCCGAACTCCGAGCGAAANNATTCGTACTGGCCGGTCCTAGCTCTTGTTCCAGCTCAGGAGAATCGGGAGCACAGAAGCGGCTAGCCCTCGTCTTCGTCGAGTTGCTCGCCGCGGCGACCCTTGTAATAGGCTTGGGTGTCAGGATGGTTGACGGTTACGTCGGTAAGAGCTTGATCGAAAATGCCTTTTCCGCGATCGCGCAGGCCTTCTTCGTAATCCTCGCGATCTTGCTCAGAAACCGACATAAAAGACCTTTCCTTGTGCACCGCGATAATACGCCGCTCCGGTAATGCACTAAAGCGCAGAGTCTCTTCACGTATTCAGGCCGGATTGCTGGATGAGAAGAATCCGTGGATTTTCCAGCCGGACGAGGCACCCCGATGACAAGAACTGGCTAAGTCCAAAGCTACGTTGCATTTGCTGAATCTTCTCGCCTCGGGCCGATTGCGGTCGTCCGGCTGGCGTTTGCTTCAGGAGCGCGGGCACGTAATTCTCTCCGTGGGGAAGAGCCTCGATGCAATTGAAATCTGCCGCTTGTTGCAGTATTGGGCGATTCGTCCTGACAAAGTCGACTTGTGGCAAGGTTTTCCCGAGGGCTTGGCATTGTTCCGGGCGGATTACAGTCCACTCGGAAGTAATTCTTCCTGAAATGAACGGTTGTGGAGCAGACAAGCCCCAGGAGGGCTGGGGAGTGGGCGGAATCTGGGTAGGATAGCCGTGGAATGCCTTCCAGGCATCGATCAGCGGGAAGATATCGTCGGCCATGAACTGCATGGCCTTGTTGTTGACCACGCCCACGAGATCATTGATCGCCCAGCCTTCGATTCCGCCGACCCACAGCCGGCCGAACTTCGTGCAAGGACAGATCACAAGCGGGTTCGCCTTCGCCGTGCTGTCCGTGAACCACCAGACGCCGGCGCCCAAAGCTGCAACTGTGCATAGACCGAGGATGGCCCAGCCAACCGGTCCGCAGAGGAGGGCCGTTCCTCCCTAGTATAGGGATTTCGATGAACATCGCTTCATTGGCGGGCGTTTCGCCAAACTCCATTTTCGCTAAAAGTGAATGACCAGGCCTGAGCTGATGCGGGTGTTGTTCTGGTGGTTGTTGCCTCCGTTGTTGAAGGTGGTGAGCAGATAGTCGGCTTCAGCCAGGCGAATGGAAAAGGTCTGGTTGATGCGCAGGTCGCCGCCGCCGCCGATGTTGGCAGCGAAGGTTGCAGAGGCGTCGGAATAGGCGGGCGTCTTTCCGGTGACCAGTGACCCGCTGGCGTGAGCGACGCCAAACAGCGCCTGGCCGAAGGGTTGAATGGGGAAGTGATGGACTGGCGCGAGGTAGCGCGGCCCGACGGTGAAGGTGCCGAGGGTGAGATTGAAGTTGTTGGAGCTGATGGGTGCGGTGGACCCGTCGATGGTAAGGTCGCCGACGATGGCAACGCGGCCCGACTTGACGGGCCAGGCAAAGGAGGCGCTGCCTCCATTCATGTTGAAGCAGCCGCAACCGCCAGGGGGCGCGTTACTGCGCAGGTAGGTGTATTCGAGAGCCAATTCGACGCGGTGCAGGTTTGGCGATGCGGGCGGCGGGGCAGCGGCAGCAGGCGCCTGGGCAGCGGCGGAAACGGTGGAGACCACGGCGATGGTCAACAACAGGGCGGATAAGGCTTTGATCCTGATTCGCATGGTATCTCCTTTACTGCACAGTGAGCTGCACGGTAGTTGAGTGGGTATCAGATCCGCTCGTGCCAGTAATGGTGAGCGTGTAGGACTGAGATGTCTGCGGGAGCGCGAAGCCGCCGCCGCAGCCGGTGAGGGCTGCAGCCGTTGCAAGCGAAGCAAGGCCGGCGACTAGCAGGAACAGCTTGCCTCTGACCGCCTTGCGCCAACGGCGGAAGGGAAGCAGCAGAAGCAGCGCCAAAGTGGGCGTGGCTACCGGCCACAAGCTGCTGCTGGGCTGGGCCTGGGCGAACAGGCCGGCCGCCGTCACTATGGAAAGCGTCGAGGTTGCAGGACCGCTGCCGGGGTTGATCTGTGGGGGCGAGAAGGTGACTGTGGAGCCGGGCGGGTATCCCGTCACCGAGAGAGCAACGTTGTTTCCGAAGGCGTTGATGCTATCCACGGTGATGGTGTAGTTGGCCGTAGCGCCGGCGTTCACGGTTTGCGAGCCGGGGCTGGCGGAGATGGAGAAGTCCCCGGGCGGCGCGTTGATGACGACGGTGCGCTGCACCTGGGGCGCCGCGGAGTAATCTGCATTGCCTGCCTGGTTGGCATCGATGACCAGGTTGCCGGCGCTGGTGACAGTGACTGTGCTGCCGGAGACAGTGGCTGATGCGGTACTGGTGGAATCGATGGTGAAGACCACCGCGTTGCTGGAAGCGCCGCCGGTGGCTGTGAGGGTGATGGTCAGGCCCGCGGCGTAAGTCACGGGCGAGGTGGGTTGGGTGAAGTTGATGACCTGCGGGGCCTGGGTGACCACGACTGTGCGCTGTACCTGCGGCGCGGCGGTGTAGTTCGCGTTGCCGGACTGGTTGGCATCGATGACGAATGTCCCGACGCTGGTGATGGTGAGCGTGCTGCCGGAGATTGAGCCGGTGCCGGTGCTGCTTCCGTCGATGGTGAATACGACAGCATTGCCGGAAGCGCCGCCGGTTGCGACCAGTGTGACGGTCAGGCTCGGCGCGTAAGTATTGGGCGAGGTGGGCTGGGTGAAGCTGATGGTTTGCGGCGTCGGCGCATTTACTGTGATGGTTTGTTGAACCTGCGTTGCGGCCGCGTAGTCAGTGTTTCCGGTTTGATTGGCGTCGATGGCGAAGGTGCCGGTGCTCGTGACGTTCAGTGTGCTGCCGGTGATGGATCCGGTCGCGGTGCTGGCCGCGTCGATCGAGAAGGTAACAGCGTTACCAGAAGCGCCGCCGGTTGCAACCAGCGAAATGGTCAGCCCCGTGTTGTAGGTGACCGGTGAGGTGGGCGCAGTGAAGTTGATGGTTTGCGGCGCCTTGTTGACGACAAGTGTTCTTTGTACCTGCGCAGCAGCGGAATAATTTGAGTTTCCGGTCTGGTTGGCGTCGATTACGAATGTGCCGGGAGTGGTGATGGAAAGTGCGGTCCCGCTGATGCTGCCGGTACCGGTGCTGCTTCCATCGATGGTAAATAAGACGGGGTTTCCGGATGCGCCGCCGGTCGCGACCAGGGAGACGGTCAGGCTGGGCGCGTACGTGATGGGCGTGGTGGGTTGCGTGAAGGTGATGGTCTGTGTGCCGATCGAGTTCACGACGATGGTTTGTTGAACCTGTGTTGCCGCGGAGTAATCTGCGTTTCCAGTTTGGTTGGCGTCGATGACGAGGTTACCCGTGCTGGAAACCGTCAGGGTGCTGCCGGCGATGGAGCCCGTAGCCGTGCTGGCCGCGTCGATCGAGAACGTGACGGGGTTTCCAGAAGCGCCGCCAGTTGCAACCAGCGAAATGGTCAGCCCCGCGTTGTAGGTGACCGGCGAAGTGGGCGCGGTGAAGTTGATTGTCTGCGGAGCCTTGTTGACGAGGAATGTTCTTTGTACTTGCGGAGCAGCGGAGTAGGAGGCGTTGCCGGTCTGATTGGCGTCGATGACGAATGTGCCGGGGGCGGTGATGGAGAGTGTGGACCCGCTGATGCCGCCGGTGCCGGTGCTGCTTCCGTCGATGGAGAATACGACGGGATTGCCGGAAGCGCCGCCGGTTGCGACCAGCGTGACGGTGAGGCTGGATGCCCAGGTAATGGGCGTTGTGGGTTGGGTGAAGGTGATGGTTTGCGCTGTCAGCGAGGCGCCTACCCCGGTGCCGTTGACAGGGATTTTCTGGTTGGTGCCTGAGACGTTCAGGTTGTTGTCGGTCACCATTACGGAGCCGCTGTTGGCTCCTGCCGCGTTCGGCACAAAGTTGACCGAAACATCGCAGCTTGCGGTTGAGAGGAGCGATGTTCCCTGTGCGCAGAGACTGGTGTCCAGGCTATTTTCGGGGAAGTTGGAAAGATACTGCGGATTTGTCCCGGAGCCGAACGCCAGGGACGCATTGCCAATGTTGGTAATGGTCGCGGTTTGCGGGCCGTCTGTGGTGTCCGTTGAACCCACGTTGGTGGCTGTTTTGAAGGTCAGGGTGGGCGGATCCTGCGTGTCCAGTTTGTAGACCTGCTGGTCAAGCGTACTTGCGACAAAAGGATCTCCGCTTCCATTGATCGCAACATCGTATATGGAGCTCAGGGTAATGGGGATGGTGACAGGCGTGCCGTAAGTGCCTCCCGTAAATGGGACCTTTATCAAGTAACTGGAGCCGGTGAATCCAGTGTGCTGCTCGGCGACGTAAAGGTCCCCCGCTGCATCGAGCGCCAGGCCAATGGGAGCGCCAACACCGCTCTGCAACTCGGAGCTGGGGACGACCGTAACCTGGGTACCCCAGCCTGTGCCTGTCCAAGGCAATTCAAGCACGTTATGACCGTAAGTGTTAGCTGCGAAAACGTCGCCATTCTGATCGACCGCGACGCCATTGACACTGCTTAGCCCGGTGAAAGGCAGAACGACCGGCGTTCCGTAACCGCTGGAGGTCCAGGGCACTTCGACCACTTCATCCTGGGCATAGTCAGCAAAGAAGATGTCTCCCAACGCATCTACCGTAAGATGCCTGGGCTCGCGCGTGGTGGTTCCAAGAGGTACGGTTGTCTGCGTTCCATAGGCGCTACCTGTCCAGGGGATCTTGATGATGTCGAACCCTCCATAACCTCCCACATAAACATTGCCCGCGCCGTCCACTGCTACTCCAAACGGCTCGGTGTATCCGGAGCCGATCTGCGTGGGGCTGCTATATGTGTTGTTGCCCGTCTTCGTTAGTTGATAAACGGCCCCGCCCGCATTATCGACAAAGAAGACATTCCCGCCTGCGCTGGCCGCAACGCCGGTGACAGTGTAGGAGGTGGGCGTTGGCAGCAAACTGGACTGCGGGGCAGTACCAAAGGCGATCTCCGGCCCGGTGGCATAACCCGGCAGATAGGTAATGCCGAGCACGTTTCCGCTGCCATCCAGCAGTTCCGCAACTCCTGGGCGGATTCCGGGCGCAACCGGGTCGAAGATCACGTTGACCGTGCATGTTTGGCCAACGGTATAAGCGGTTGTGGTATTGCAGGTTCCGCCTGAGGTTTCGGCGAAGTCGAGGGCCGCCACGCCCTGAGCCAGCACCTGAATTGAGGCAGGCGTCCCCGCTGTTGTAATCCCGACCGTTACGGTCTGGGTCGGCTGGGGTATGCCGATCTGGGACGAGAAGCCCACGCCGGTTCCGTTGAGGGTGGCGCTGGTGTCGTCAGCCGCGTTGTTGTTGTCGGTGACCTGAATGCTTCCTGAAAAGCTGGTGGCAGAGGTAGGCGTGAAGGTGGCGTAGATAAAGCAACTGGAGCCGGCCACCAGCGAACCCGTAGTTCCGCAAGCGCTCGTACCAGTCACTGAGGCAAACCCGGCGCCGCTTATGCTGACGGAGTAGGACAGCGCGGCATTGCCGCTGTTTGAGAGCGTGGCCTGCATTGGCTCGCTGGTTGTTCCTGCAACCTGATCAGTAAATGCGAGCGGATTTGGCGAGAGCGACGCGACTGGCGCGGGTGGAGGGGTTCCAGTACCCGTGCCGGTGCCGGAAAGGTTGATTGTCGATGGCGAACTGTTCGCGTTGCTGTCCAGCACAATGCTCCCCGTATAGGCCTGGTCGGCCGTGGGGCTAAACGTGATGCCAATGGTGCAGCTCGCGCCGGGGGCCACCGAACCGGGCAGGTTGCAGGTTCCCGCGCCCGCGCCGGTCACGATGGCGAACGGGCCGCTCACCGTTGGCGTACCCGTGAAGTTAAGGGCCACGCCGCTCGGATTCAAGACCGTCACGTAGGCCGGGCTGCTGGTGGTATACACCTGCTGGTTGGCAAACACGTACTGCCCGGTCGCGCCGGCGGAGGTTACAGCGGCGGGAGACCTTTCAGTCGCTACAATGTTTCCGTAAACGTCCATCGTAAAGGTTTCGTTGTCCGCCGTGCCTGTCGCTGATCCGTATCCCGTATCGGGCTCGCCGATCGAGCTTGCAGACAGGTCATAGTAGTTACCCATCACCGTGTAGATGTTTCCCTGCGAATTCACCTGACGAATTGCACCATCGAAGTAGTCCGAGATATAGACACGGTTGGCGGGATCGACGTAGACGCCTTCCGGTACCGAGAGCGCCGCAGCGGTGGCAGGTACGCCGTCCATCGTGTACGAATCGCTGCCACCGCCCGCGAAGGTCGAAATATCACCGCCGGAATTCACAATGCGGATGACGTTGTTTCCTGTATCCGATATGTAGGAATTTCCCTCGCTGTCGAAAGCAATCCAACTAGGATTGCATAGGTTCGCCTGTGTTGCTAAATACGGCCCGGCGCCTGTCGAATAGAGGCCACCGCCGCAAGTGGAGCTTCCCGCGAAGATGCTGATCTTCCCGGTGGCGCTCGATACCTCGCGGATAACGTAGTCAAGTACGTCGGCAATGTAAAGGTTGTTGTTGGCATCGATCCCAAGACCTTCGGGGCGGCTGAGTTTCGCATCCGTAGCCGGGCATCCATCGCCCAGCGTGTCCGTCTGGGTGCCGCTGCAGCTTCCAGAACCGCCGCCGGCAAGAATCGAGATGACTCCTCCGGGAGTGATCTTCCATACCGTATTAGTGAGTAAATCCGACATATACAGGTTGTTGCTTGAATCCATTGCCAGCCCCCAAGGCTCCTCGAACTGCGCGCTCGTCGCTACCGCGCTGCCGTTTGGGTACCCCGGATTGTTCTGTTGTCCGGCAAACGTGCTGATGTAGCCGGTCGTATGATCGATTCGGCGCACCACATGGTTGCCTGCGTCGGCAATGAACAGGTTCCCGCTCGAGTCAAAGGCTACCCCTGCCGGGGAATTGAGCTTTGTGTTGCTAGAGTTCGCGGGGCCGCCGTCTCCGCCATACCCAGTGCCATTGAGACCGGCGATGAGGTTCACAGTCGCAGGAACGAAAACGATTGCCGCCGACGGTCCAGAGGCAGGTGGGCCATATTGTGCGATGGCTGGGCTCTGGGCGAAAACGAGGGTGAGCGCTGCGGCTGCCAACATCCAGAATTTGCGGATCATCGAATGCTCCTTGTAGGGCACGCGCCGGGGGCGGGCGGGTCTTATGGCAATGGAATTGTCATGTTTGTCTTCGGCTGCCCCCCGGGGACGGATTTCAATCAGCTTTTTGCAAGTTGTGACACAACAAGATGGGAATGTCCTCAAATTGAGGATTAAAAGACGAATGGCGCGGCCGCGGTAGACCTCGCGCCAGGGAGAGTGGAAAAAAGAAGGGCCGGAAACCTCTCTTGAACAGTTATGCGCAGAAATTGCATAAAGCCCGCCATTCCACGCAAAGAAATTCTCCGCCCGTCTGCCAGGTGTGGTTTCGCATGAGTGGCTCGTCGACTACCGCCCGCACAAGCGGTGTCCGGCCGCGTGAGCCCACCGATAAGACCGTAGTTCTTCTTAGCGCCAACTAAACAGAATTACCCTTTTGTTGTTGGGCTACCAATATGCCCACGTTTGCTGCCGTTGGCGATCCTTTTTCGCATTCGTTCCAGAGCCAAAGACTGCAGCGTATTCAGAAGACCAACCCAGCAGGACCCAAATCTGGTGCGACCGAAGTCCAGGTGGATGACCGCCAAACGATGAGGCTGGGAGCAGGGCAGAGTCGCTTAGAATCCCTTGGACGACCTCGATCTAAAGGGATGAACTGAGAATGGAAATTGCCTAATCAAACGTGAGTTCCCCCGGCTCTGCCGGGGTGGCAGTAGCAGTTTGACATTTGCGGGAGTCCATCCAAGAGACTCCGAGAGGTGAGCCGCCAAGCACACTTCAAGGAGAATCCCGGATGGACGAATATGAGATCTGTCTTCTGTAAACCCGTTTTTCACTCAAATAGAACTGGCTGCGTAGACGTCTGTTCAGCATCGCGGAAGTTGCACAGGCCAACACCGACCAAGCGGTAGCGCTGATGGGGATCCAGGTCCACGCGCTCTCTCAGGGATAGGGCTATGCAGGTCAATTCTTCACATGAAGATGGCGGAGAGGATGGCGTATGGCTACGGGTCAGGATCTTAAATTCACTCGTTCTTAGCCTCAGGACCACTGTGCGCGCTATGCGGGTTTCTTTGCGGGATGCCGCCCAGGTCTTCTCCGCCAGCCGGCGTATCAGTGGCACTGTTTCGGATAACGGCACGTCATGCTGGAAAGTGTCTTCTGCGGACACTGACTGTGTAGGACGGTCCGGAAGGACCGGGCTGTTGTCGATTCCACGTGCCAACTCGTAGAGGCGAACTCCGTGGCGGCCAAACGGACCTTCGAGCGTTGGCAGCTCCAGCCGCCGTAAGTCTCCCACAGTCCGTATTCCAAGTTTCTCAAGCCTTGCTTCCGTCACCTTGCCAACGCCAGGTAGGCGTCCCACCGGAAGCGGCGGGAGGAATGTATCCACCTCGTCCGGCTGGATTACGAAGAGGCCACCCGGCTTTCGCCAGTCGGAAGCGATCTTTGCCAGGAACTTGTTCGGCGCCACCCCGGCGGAAGCGGTGAGGTTCAGCTCCTCACGGATTTGCTCTCGAATTGTACTTGCCACACGCGTGGCAGTCGGTAGCCCGGTTTTGTTTTCCGTAACGTCCAGGTACGCTTCGTCCAGTGAGAGCGGTTCAACCAAGTCCGTGTGACGNNTTGAAGATCTCTCGCACGAGCAGCGAAACGGCCCGATAGCGTGGGAAATCCGGAGGTACGAAAACAGCCTCAGGCAAAGTCGCTCGGCACGAACCGCTGGCATGGCCGAACGAATACCGAAACGCCTCGCTTCATACGAAGCAGCGCAGACGACAGAACGGTTTCCCAGCCAGGCGACAACGACTGGCTTGACGCGTAGTTGCGGGTCATCCCGTTGCTCGACGGATGCATAAAAGGCATCCATGTCGATGTGCACGATTTTCCGAACAGCCATCTTGCAAGAATTCTATGCCCGGTGTGAAAACCCGCGCGATTGGAGCCTGAAATCGGCCGATTCTCACGCGATTCCCGGCTAGGTCCCCGCCCAAAAGCCAGATGTGGTGGGACTATGCAGATGTCTTCGCGCCGGACCTTGCTTCCGCCCGTGCTGCAAACGCCTTGGCCATCTGAAGGAAATTAATGGTTTTTCGTCCAGTTGCCGAAGACGTAGATCAATCTTAATTGCTCGATGAGTGCATTGGCGGAGATAACCGGCCAATATCCTGATTCGCACCCTACGTCCTGTAGGTAAGAAGTTATATTTTCTT
>PMWR01000033.1 GCA_003166055.1 Acidobacteriaceae bacterium | reverse complement strand
CTCCCGATCGATTCTTCAAAAACATTCCTGGCCAGCCTGCCATTGCCAAAGCTCTTGTCTCGCATGGAGTAGAGCCCGCTAAATAGAGACTCTAGCTTTATCCTCCCGCGAGCATCGATGGTATATTGATTCTCCTTACAGAGCCGTTTGAAGATCTCTACCAGTTGACCGGGCGTGTAGTCGTGAAACCATAAAGTCTTTGTAAATCGGGACCGCAAGCCTGGGTTGGCATCCAAAAAGCGCCCCATTTCTTCCGGATANNGTTGACGACCTTTTCAACTTTCAGTGCAGTATGACCAATATATTCCGCAATGAGCCCCGCGCGGTCGGTGCAGACAAGCTGGCCTTGGCGTAATACCCCAAGTTCTTTGTAGATTCTGCCAATGAGTCTTGCAATCGTGGTTTTGCCAGTTCCAGGGTTGCCGACAAAAGCCATATGCAATGAACGATCAGGAATTATCAGGTTGGCCGCGCGTCGCATCCGGTCCATCTCTAGCGAGCTAACCAAGGTCTCGACTTCCCTCTTGATCGAATCAAGTCCAATGTAAGAGTTGAGCTCCGCTAGCAGCTGCGCAAGGCCGTTTGAAGAACCCGAAGATGCAACTGGCTCCGGTCCTGGTGCCTTTGTCTCCTCCAAACGGGCATGCCCGTCCGCATTTGAGGGCAATATCTGAGACACCTGCCAACGCCTGGATGCTTTTTCATACACCTTGTGAAAATCAGGCAAGCTGCCCTTGTAGTCACTTTCAACGATGTCTTCGGCTACCAATCGCACCCATATTCCAAAATCTGGTAACCCATTCGCGTAGTGCGCATACCCCAGGTCAGTTATTGCCGCTTCGGCCGCAGTCTGCCTCTCAGCGTTTCGCAAAGCATCGATAGCAGCCGTACGGAGTGCTTCATCTGTTTGGTTCATAATGCGCCTTCACCTACAACTCACACTGGTAGCTCCACATCTTCATCAACTCCACAAGTCGATTCGCATACGCAACTGAATTGTCTCAGGCTCTGACGTGCCGCCAAGAGGGCCAATCCAATCTTTGCTGGTTAGCACGCCTGCGTTAGATCACCTCATATTCATCATCGTCGCATGCCGAGCCACTGAACTCCTCAATCTCAGGATTATCAGTGTCGTACATTTCCAGGCCGTAGCCTCTTTCAAAGAAGTTGATGTTTTCAACCCCGGCCTGAAACGTTTGCAGGTCTGGCACCATCCGGCAATCCTCGCGATAGTCGCGGTAGTCAGCAGACCGACCAGGACCAGCATCCCAGGTCATTGAGGTAAAGCCTTCGCCATCCAAGCCTCCTCCGCTTTCAAAGCACAAGTGTGTACCCTCGACGCGGATATCCCATGACCAGAAGGTCTCGATGGAACCTGCAGATTTACGGGTTGGACTGGTAACCGTAATGTACACACCCAATCCTTTCGGCACTTCGGGAAGGCTCAGCAAGGCTTGAAGGGTCTTTGTAACGGTCTTCAACTGGCCAGGCTTCGTCATCGGAGCCGTCGCCAGTTTTCGCAGCAGCAGGATGCCAGATTCAATCAAACTTTTGTCGCGACTTGTAAGCTGGTATCGTTCACTCATCAGGATTTGCTCTCCAATTCTTTACGTGGCGGATGCCAGCAGTGCAGCTCGGCGGGGTCAGCATAGGACATTCCTGCCACCGTTCAACTAAACCTCGCCAAAGTGAACCCACCTATCTTCGGGCAAGGCGCGAAGGAATGCCCCCACTTCTTCGATCTGGTTGTGGTCAGCGGCCCATTGGATGTGCTCTTTGAACCGCAGAAGCTTCTCGATAGGCATGGTGCAATGCCAAGCAGCCAATATCAGCGGAGCGGATGGCTCCCATCCTCCGTTTAACTTCTGCTGCTTATTCGCAAGCATACTGTGAAGATCAGCCCATTCTGGCGGCGCTGGTACCAATCGCTTGTTCTCAACGCAGTAGGCCCAAAGTGAATCAACCGTTTCAGTATTCTGGCTGTTGGGACTTTCCTCCACAGCTTGATCTTTGCTGTCTTCAAACAGGGGGTTGTCGCTGTCAGTAATTTCTACTGCGTATTCGCCGGATGCAAAGTCGATGCTGATGTCGCGTTCAGGATAGTATCCGAGGTCAGGCACCATCCACTTCTCATCCCAGCGGTCGTTGTATTCAGTCATTTCTCCGGGGCTTGCAGACCACGACATCGTTGTGTAGGAGTCGCCGCCGATGGCTGGATCATGTTCATGGCCTCCGCATTCAATGCTCAACTTGCCTTCATCAACTGAAAATGTCCACCACGACAAAGTCATGATCTCGGCGTATTTCATTCGCGTCGATATGGTAGCGGAAGCCGTGACCCCATAAGTGACTTTGGGCAGCGTCAAGAGCACCTGGTGCAGCTTGGCTACAGTGACCAACTGAACTGGTCTAATCGTTCCGGGCGTATTTAACTTTCGCAGTAGGAGCCGCGCGGCTTCAACGATGTTCTGGTCCGTGTCGTTGAACTTGTATGACTCTGTCAATGGATTTCGCATCAATTCGTCACTCCGCCGAGGTCTCGGCATAAAAGCCGCTCTTTCGCAATCGATCCTTGAAACTCAGCGACCAGAAACGGAGAA